>NZ_RJPI01000003.1:0-218912 GCF_003943385.1 Streptococcus oralis | reverse complement strand
GGGGGCAACTGTCCAGATATTTAACGTTTTTTTAAGGGGGTGGGGGGTGAGAGGGAAAAACTTGCTTAAAATTAGAAAATGAGCGAGTTTTTATGTTATACTTGTACCAGGTACAGAGAAACAAAAAAGCACGTCTGATCGTGCTAGTTTCTTGCCTGCTGAACTCATCAATTTAGTGGCCCTTTTTGAGGGCTTTTTTTTGTGAACTTTTTATGAACTTTAAAAGATTTGTAAGAGTCTCTAATGAATTGCGTTTTTTTAAAATTTGGCAATACTAGTTCTTTTAGAGAGCTAAAGTGATAAAGCAATATTCGTGAAATATTTTTGCTTAATTTAAAATGAGGTAGGATAGGGAAAAAATGGGCAAAAAATGGTATAATGATGAGTAAAGTGTTTTGACAGGGAGGAGGCCAAGGATGAATTTTCAACAATTATCCAATTTACAATACTGGACGAGTTTGTTTTCAAGTCCTTGGAGTATAGTCACCAATCTGATTGATATTCTCATTGTGACTTATATTTTATATCATTTTACTAAAGCTATTGCAGGCACCAAGATTATGATATTGGTCCGTGGAGTCTTAGTTTTTATTCTAGCCCAGATTCTTTCCAATATGATTGGTTTAACGACTATTTCCTGGTTAATCAATCAGATCATCACCTACGGGGTGATTGCAGCGGTGGTTATCTTTTCACCAGAGATTCGGACTGGTTTGGAGCGATTGGGCCGGGCTACTGATTTCTTCTCCAATGCCCCTATTAGTGCGGAAGAGCAGATGGTTCGTGCATTTGTGAAATCAGTTGAATACATGAGCCCTCGTAAGATTGGGGCGCTTGTAGTGGTTCAGAGAGTGAGAACCTTGCAGGAATACATCTCGACAGGGATCCCTTTAGATGCCAAAATTTCGGCTGAATTGCTTATCAATATTTTCATTCCCAATACTCCCTTGCATGATGGTGCTGTCATTATCAAGGAAGACCGAATTGCTGTAACTTCAGCCTATCTACCCTTGACTGAAGATACCGGGATTTCCAAGGAGTTTGGAACGCGTCACAGGGCGGCGATTGGTTTGTCGGAAGTGTCAGATGCTCTTACCTTTGTGGTTTCGGAAGAAACGGGTGGAATCTCCATCACCTATAATGGAGTCTTTAAGCATGATTTGACCTTGGAAGAGTTTGAATCTGAATTGAGAAGAATCTTACTTCCAACATCAGAGAAAAAGCAAGGTCTGAAAGAGCGCTTGCTAGGAGGATTGAAACATGAGAAAAAATAGTCTATACATCATTTCTTCCTTCTTTTTCGCCTGCATTCTCTTTATCTATGCAACATTGACAAACTATCAGAATAGCAACAGTGCCAGACAGGTGCGGACGGAGACTTATACGAACACAGTTCTTAATGTCCCAATTGATATTCAGTATGACAGTGATCAGTATTTTATCAGTGGTTTTACATCTGAGGTGACGGTCTTTCTAACAGGGTCAAATAGAGTTGCTTTGGCGAGTGAGATGCAGGAAAGCACCCGCAAATTTAAGGTGACAGCTGATCTTTCTGATGCCAGTGTAGGAACCATCGAAGTTCCTCTAACCATTGAAAATCTTCCGAGCGGTTTGACGGCTGTTGCGACACCGCAAAAGATAACAGTGAAGGTCGGTAAAAAAGCAAAACGGGACAATGTCATTGTTGTGCCGGAGATTGATCCTAGTCAGATTGATTCTCGCGTGAAAATCGATACAGTTACTGTATCAGATGAAAAAGTAACGGTTATTAGTGATGAGGAAACCCTCTCCAAAGTAGATCGTGTCATTGCCATCTTACCGACGAGTGAACGGATAACTGGAAACTACTCGTCCTCTGTTCCTCTACAAGCAGTCGATAAAAATGGAAATGTCTTACCAAGCGTCATTATGCCATTTGACACAACTATGAAAATTACAACAAAAACAGCAACGTCTAGTTCAAGTAACTCGTCAACAAGTTCTTCAGAAGGCAGTTCGTCTTCAACGAGTTCAGAAACAAAATCAGATTCGTCTAAACAATAATAAATAATAGAAAAGGATGATAAATAAAATGGGTAAATATTTTGGGACCGATGGAGTCCGTGGAGAAGCAAACGTAGAACTGACACCAGAATTGGCTTTTAAACTAGGCCGTTTTGGTGGATATGTCCTCAGTCAACACGAAACAGAAGCCCCTAAAGTCTTTGTAGGACGCGATACACGTATCTCAGGAGAAATGCTAGAATCTGCCTTGGTGGCAGGTCTCCTCTCTGTAGGGATTCACGTCTACAAACTTGGTGTCCTTGCAACACCAGCAGTAGCTTACTTGGTAAAAACTGAGGGAGCCAGTGCAGGTGTCATGATTTCCGCTAGCCACAACCCAGCCCTTGATAATGGAATTAAGTTCTTTGGTGGGGATGGTTTCAAACTTGATGATGAAAAAGAAGCAGAAATCGAAGCCTTGCTAGATGCTGCTGAAGATACTCTTCCTCGTCCAAGTGCAGAAGGTCTAGGAACCTTAGTGGACTATCCAGAAGGCTTGCGTAAGTACGAGGGCTACCTTGTTTCAACTGGAACTCCTCTTGAAGGAATGAAAGTGGCCTTGGACACAGCAAACGGTGCAGCGTCTACAAGTGCCCGTCAGATTTTTGCTGATCTTGGTGCTCAGTTGACAGTTATTGGCGAAACACCAGATGGTCTTAATATCAACTTGAATGTGGGTTCTACACACCCAGAAGCTCTTCAAGAAGTAGTGAAAGAAAGCCAGTCAGCTATTGGTTTGGCCTTTGACGGAGACAGTGACCGTTTGATTGCTGTTGATGAAAATGGCGATATCGTTGATGGTGATAAGATCATGTATATCATCGGGAAATACCTTTCTGAAAAAGGCCAGTTAGCTCAAAATACGATCGTAACAACCGTTATGTCTAACCTTGGTTTCCATAAGGCCTTGGATCGTGAAGGCATCAATAAGGCAGTCACTGCAGTTGGTGACCGCTATGTCGTCGAAGAAATGAGAAAATCAGGCTATAACCTTGGCGGTGAACAGTCTGGTCACGTTATCTTGATGGATTACAATACGACAGGTGATGGACAGTTAACTGCCGTTCAACTAACAAAAGTTATACGGGAAACCGGTAAAACCTTGTCTCAACTAGCATCAGAAGTGACGATTTACCCACAAAAACTGGTCAATATCCGAGTGGAAAATGCTATGAAAGAAAAAGCCATGGAAGTACCAGCCATTAAGACAATCATCGAAAAGATGGAAGGAGAAATGGCAGGGAACGGTCGTATCCTTGTCCGCCCAAGTGGAACAGAACCCCTTTTGCGCGTCATGGCAGAAGCCCCAACAACAGAAGAAGTTAACTACTACGTAGATACGATTGCTGCTGTTGTTAAAGATGAAATCGGAATTGACTAAAGCCTAGAAAACTAGATGAAATGATAAAAATGTGGTACAATTGCATAGTAAATTGTAGCAATGGGAGAGAAAAATGAATCTTAAACGAGAACAAGAATTTGTTAGCCAGTATCACTTTGATGCTCGTAACTTTGAATGGGAAAATGAAAATGGGGCTCCTGAAACCAAGGTAGACGTGAATTTCCAGTTGCTCCAATACGACCAAGAAAATCAAGTGACTTCGCTTGTTGTTATCTTGAGTTTCATGATTGTCTTTGACAAATTTGTCATTAGCGGAACAATTTCTCAAGTTAACCATGTGGAAGGCCGTATTGTCAACGAACCAAGTGAATTTAATCAAGAAGAAGTTGAAACCTTGGCACGTCCATGCTTGAACATGCTCAATCGTTTGACGTATGAAGTAACAGAAATCGCCTTGGATCTTCCAGGGATCAATTTGGAGTTTTAGTCATGAAATTAGCTGTCATTACAGATTCTTCGGCCTATTTAGAGGAGAAGACGCTGCAAAGAGAGAATCTTTTTATCTTGGATATTCCTGTCAATATCGATGGAGAGGAGTATGTTGAAGGTGTCAATCTGACTGCTGAGGAATTTTATCAAAAAATGGCTCAGTCTGCAGAATTGCCTAAAACTAGTCAACCGAGTATTGCCAAATTGGATGAGATTCTAAGTTCTTTGAAAGATGAGGGTTATACCCATGTCTTGGGACTCTTTCTTTCGTCAGGAATTTCAGGCTTTTATCAGAACATCCAATATATGTTGGATGAGTATGATGGCTTGACCATTGCCTTTCCAGATACCCATATCACAAGTTCCCCTCTCGGATTTATGGTGGAGAGTGCCTTTGAATGGGCAGAACAAGGCGATGATTTTGCCCAGATTCAGGAGAAGTTGGGGATCCAAATTGCTGATAATTCAGCCTTTATCATAGTAGATGATCTCGACCACTTGGTTAAGGGAGGACGTTTGTCAAATGGGGCTGCTATCTTAGGGAATCTCCTCAGTATCAAGCCTATCCTTTACTTTAATGACCAAGGAGTGATTGAAGTTTACGAAAAAGTTCGTACAGAAAAGAAAGCAATCAAACGTTTGGTGGAAATCATCAAGGAGTTGACAAAAGATGGGGACTACCGTATAACAGTCATCCATGGCAATGCTCCTCAAAAGGCAGCGGATATACGTCAGCTTTTGATTGAGAGTGGTGTGAATTCTGAGATTCCAATTGTTAGCTTTGGTAGTGTCATTGGGACCCACCTTGGAGAAGGTAGTATCGCCTTGAGCTATGCACCAATCGTCTAAATTGTTCTTACAAGCTTTGTATCTTAGAAATTGAACACGGCCTACCTGCCCCTTGAAAAAAGATGCCTGTTTTGCCTTTCGTGGAAAGTCAGCGCCATTCCCTATTTTTCATGGGCAGCTAACGTCCTTTGTATCTTGATAATTGAACACGCCTGGAACCCTGTGTGAAAAAGATAGTTCTTCCAAGGAGTAGACACTCCTTGATCAGAACTCCTATTTTCACTTTGTGTTCTTACAGGCTTTGCATCTTAGAAATTGAACACGGACTATCTGCCCCTTGAAAAAAGATGCCTGTCTTGCCTTTCGTGGAAAGCCAGCGCCATTCCCTATTTTTCATGGGCAGCTAACGTCCTTTGTATCTTAGTCAGGAGTAGAGATGAGTATTCGAGTAATTATTGCCGGTTTTAAGGGAAAGATGGGCCAAGCTGCTTGTCAGATGGTCTTGGCTGATCCAGACTTGGATTTGGTCGCAGTTTTGGATCCTTTTGAGTCTGAGTCAGAATGGCAGGGAATTCCTGTCTTCAATGATAAGGCTGACTTGGCTGGTTTTGAAGCAGATGTTTGGGTAGACTTTACTACACCAGCCGTTGCCTACGAAAATACACGCTTTGCTCTTGAAAATGGCTTTGCTCCAGTAGTTGGAACAACAGGCTTTACTAGTGAAGAAATTGCAGAACTAAAAGCATTTTCCCGTGAACAAGATTTGGGTGGTTTGATTGCCCCTAATTTTGCCTTGGGTGCTGTCTTACTTATGCAATTTGCGACGCAGGCTGCAAAATATTTCCCAAATGTGGAGATTATCGAGCTCCATCATGACAAGAAAAAAGATGCTCCGAGCGGAACAGCCATTAAAACGGCTGAGCTGATGGCGGAAGTGCGAGAGTCTATCCAACAAGGTGCGCCTGATGAGGAAGAGTTGATTGCAGGTGCCCGTGGTGCTGACTTTGATGGCATGCGTATTCACTCGGTTCGTCTACCAGGCTTGGTAGCTCATCAAGAAGTCATCTTTGGAAATCAGGGAGAAGGATTGACCCTTCGTCATGACTCCTATGATCGCAGCTCCTTCATGACAGGGGTCAATTTGGGAATCAAAGAAGTTGTCAAGCGTCATGAGCTTGTCTATGGATTAGAACACTTATTATGAGATTAATGCAAATGCCTTCTGAATTTCAGAAGGCTTTACCAGTATTAGAAAAAATTAAAGAAGCAGGCTTTGAAGCCTATTTTGTTGGGGGCTCTGTTCGAGATGCCCTCCTCAATCGTCCCATCCACGATGTGGATATTGCGACTTCTTCCTATCCAGAGGAGACCAAGCAGATTTTTCCGCGAACAGCTGATATCGGAATCGAGCACGGAACTGTCTTGGTCTTAGATGGGGATGAGGAGTATGAGGTAACGACCTTTCGAACTGAAGATGTCTATGTGGACTATCGTAGACCCAGTGCGGTTTCCTTTGTGCGTTCGCTAGAAGAAGACCTCAAGCGCCGTGATTTCACAGTTAATGCCTTTGCCTTGGATGAGACAGGCGAAATCATTGACTTGTTCCATGGTTTAGTAGATTTAAAAAATCAAGTCTTGCGGGCAGTTGGAGTGGCTAGTGAGCGTTTTAATGAAGATGCTCTGCGGATTATGCGTGGTTTCCGTTTTCAGGCCAGTCTCGGTTTTAAACTTGAGTCAGAAACTTTTGAGGCGATGAAGACTTTGACGCCGCTTTTGGAGAAGATTTCTGTGGAACGCACCTTCGTTGAGTTTGATAAGCTCTTGCGGGCACCTTTTTGGCGAGTTGGTCTGTCTTCCATGATTGAGAGCCGAGCTTATGACTATCTTCCAGATATGGCAGGAAGCCAGGACAAGCTCAACAGACTGTTTGATTTGGAGGCGGATTTCACTTTTGAATCTTCTGAACAAGCTTGGGCGGCTCTTTTGTGGGCTTTGGAGATTAAAGATGCACAGCCATTTTTGAAGGCGTGGAAAACCTCACGCCAGTTTGCCAAGCAAGTTCAGGATTTACTGAATATTTTGGCTCTGCGAGAAGAAGGAGAATTGAGCAAGCGTGATTGTTACCGCTTTGACTTGGATTCTCTTCTAAAAGCTGAAAAGCTTCGTCAGGCTCAAGGAAAAGAAGTCAACCAACAAGCCATTACAGAAACTTACCAGAGTTTGACCATTCATGATAAGAAAGAAATCCAGATTAACGGTGGCATTTTAATCAAGGAATATGGTTACCAACCTGGGCCAGATTTGGGAGAGCTTTTAACAGAGATTGAGTATGCCATTGTCGATGGAGAGTTGGAAAATGACCGACAAGCAATCCAGGATTACCTGAGGGAGAAAAAATGAGTGATTTTATCGTTGAAAAACTAAGTAAATCCGTCGGTGACAAAACTGTTTTTAAGGATATTTCCTTTATTATCCATGATTTGGATAGAATCGGTCTGATTGGTGTCAATGGAACGGGTAAGACCACTCTGTTAGATGTCCTTTCTGGTGTTTCTGGCTTTGATGGGGATGTCAGTCCCTTTTCGTCTAAGAATGACTACAAGATTGGCTACTTGACCCAGAATCCAGATTTTGATGATAGCAAGACGGTCTTGGATACGGTTCTCTCCAGCGACTTCAAGGAAATCCAGCTCATTCGTGAGTATGAACTCCTCATGCTCAACTACAGTGAGGACAAGCAGGCGCGTTTGGAACGGGTCATGGCTGAGATGGACTCCCTCCAAGCATGGGAAATCGAAAGTCAGGTCAAGACCGTTCTCAGCAAGTTGGGTATTCAGGATTTGTCGACTCCAGTTGGTGAATTGTCAGGTGGTCTGAGAAGACGTGTTCAGTTGGCGCAAGTTCTCCTAGGAAACCACGACCTCTTGTTACTGGATGAGCCGACAAACCATCTGGACATTGCGACCATCGAGTGGCTGACACTCTTTTTGAAAAATTCCAAGAAGACGGTTCTCTTTATCACCCATGATCGCTATTTCCTAGACGCGTTGTCAACACGAATTTTCGAGTTGGACCGAGCAGGCTTGACCGAGTATCAGGGAAATTATCAGGACTATGTTCGTCTTAAGGCGGAACAAGATGAGCGCGACGCTGCTCTCCTTCACAAGAAAGAACAACTCTATAAGCAAGAATTGGCCTGGATGCGCAGACAACCGCAAGCGCGTGCGACCAAGCAGCAGGCCCGGATCAATCGTTTTCACGACTTGAAAAAGGAAGTTTCAGATAATCCTACTGAGACAGACTTAACCATGAACTTTGAGACCAGTCGGATTGGGAAAAAAGTCATCGAGTTTAAAGATGTTTCCTTTGCTTATGAGAATAAGCCAATATTGCAAGATTTTAATCTCTTGGTGCAAGCTAAAGACCGTATCGGTATCGTTGGGGACAACGGTGTTGGGAAATCAACCCTACTCAACTTGATTGCAGGAAGTCTTGAGCCAACTGAAGGACAAGTTGTGAGAGGGGAAACTGTTCGCATCGCCTATTTCTCTCAACAAATTGAAGGCTTGGATGAAAGCAAACGAGTTATCAATTACTTGCAGGAAGTAGCAGAAGAGGTTAAGACTAGTGGTGGTTCTACGACTTCCATTGCAGAGTTGCTAGAGCAGTTCCTCTTCCCACGTTCGACGCATGGAACCTTGATTGAGAAATTGTCAGGTGGAGAGAAAAAACGTCTTTATCTCCTCAAATTGCTTTTGGAAAAACCAAATGTTCTTCTTTTGGACGAGCCAACCAATGACCTAGACATTGCGACTCTGACAGTTTTGGAGAATTTCTTGCAGAGCTTTGCAGGGCCTGTCTTGACAGTTAGCCATGACCGCTATTTCTTGGATAAGGTAGCAACTAAGATTCTTGCTTTTGAGGATGGCAAGATTCGTCCTTTCTTTGGTCATTACACAGACTATCTTGACGAAAAAGCCTTTGAAACAGAGATGGCCAATCAAGTGCAAAAGGCCGAAAAGGAGAAAGTGGTCAAGGTCCGTGAAGACAAGAAACGTATGACCTACCAAGAAAAGCAGGAGTGGGCAAGCATTGAAGGCGATATTGAAGCCTTGGAAAATAGTATTACTGCTATTGAAGAAGAAATGCAGGCAAATGGCTCTGATTTTGGCAAACTGGCGACTCTTCAAAAAGAACTGGATGAGAAAAACGAAGAACTCCTTGAAAAATACGAACGCTATGAATACCTAAGTGAGTTTGATAGTTAGAAGAATAGAAAAATCCCGTCTCATGACAGGATTTCTCTATTCTTTTTTTGTCTCTTGATGAAAGATATTTTGCCAAGTCTCATGGCGACGCCAGATACTGGTATGGACAATTCCATCCATTTCATAGCAAATGAGCTTGTTTTTTTGACTGATGGAAGTAATCTGAATGTCCTTGATTATAGTAGGTAGTTCTTTTGCAGCTTTGTAGGCGCCCTTATCCATCTGTTTCCCATCTTGACGGATATAGAGAAAGTCCTCAGCAAGGAGTTCTTCTAGCTGATTCCCCTGGTCAATCAATTGCTCGCGCATGAGTAGTTTTTTATAAACATTGTCCAAAATTTCGTCTTCAGGTATAGGAGCAGGTTCGATATGGACATCAGTATCAAATACTCCAAATCGTTCTTCTAGCATAGACTCAACCTGGTCCGCAATTTCGTGACTTTCATAGACTGATAGGTCGGGATTCATCTCCAGCGTGATATCAAGGTAGATATTGCTACCGTAGGTACGCCCTCTTTGGGACTTAACCTTACTAATCTTTGGAATCTCCATGATAGCCTTCTGATAATCCTCCAGCAGACGGTCGTCAAAACCATCTGAAAGACTAAAGGAAGACTCGATAAAGATATCATAGGCTGTTTTTAAGATAAAGAAAGTGATGATGATAGCGACCAGTTTATCCACGATTGGATAATTGAAACTGCTGGCTAGGATGGCAATGGAAGTCCCCAGCGAGGTGACAGCATCGGAAAGATTGTCCTTGGTAGCAGCCTTGAGAGCCTTGGATTTGGATTTTTTACTGAGGCGGGTATTATAGAGATAAACGGCGAACATGACTGCCGCAGAGACGACTCCGAGAGTTGCACCCAGTGGGTCGATAACTGTCTGTTCCCGACTGAGAATTTTTTGAATGGTGTCCCGAAGAACATCAAAGCCAACGTAGAACATGATGATGGAAGTAATCAAACTAGCCAAATCTTCAATCTTCCAGTGACCGAAACGATGGTCACGGTCTGCGGGCTGGCGAGCCATACGAATGCCAATCAGAAGAGCAACATTTCCGATAATATCTGATAGGTTGTTGAAACCATCCGCTACCAAACTGGAAGAATGTAGGAGGTGGCCAGTCGCTAATTTTGCCGCAGACAAGAGGAGGTAGGTCGAAATGCTGATAATGGCACCACGTTCCGCCAACTTGAGATTTGACATGGATTGATTCATCGGACTTCCTTTCTAGTGTTGAGATTCTGTTTTCATTATACTGGTTTTCATAGGAAAATTCAAATTTAGTCCTCCTTCATCGAATTTTAATGATTGAAAACTTTTCAAAATTTGGTATAATAGTACTACTCAAGGGAGTAGCTGGCAGAAACCTGTGATAGTGTCGTCATTCCGAATTGTATACTGAAAAGTATGTTTTCCGGCACTATCTTAAACAGCGAGACTTGTTATGATTAACAGGTCTCTTTTTGTTTGTCATAAAACTAAAAGAGAACTTGTTTTGCACACAATGTCAAGGAGGAGACACATGTCAAAAGAACAAAAACGCCAAGCGTTTTACACTCAGAGTCCTGAAGAGGTCTTGAAGTCAGTTGAAGCAACTGAACAAGGTCTCTCGTCTAGCGAAGCGCAGAAACGCCTAGCTGAATATGGACGCAATGAACTGGAAGAGGGTGAGAAAAAATCTCTCCTAGTCAAGTTTATTGAGCAATTTAAGGATTTGATGATTATCATCCTAATTGCTGCGGCTATCTTGTCCGTCATAACTTCTGGTGGGGAAGATATCGCAGATGCCATCATTATCCTTGCCGTGGTTATCATCAACGCTGCCTTTGGTGTTTACCAAGAAGGAAAAGCAGAAGAAGCCATCGAAGCCCTCAAGTCTATGTCTAGTCCAGCTGCTCGCGTTCTTCGTGATGGGCACATGGCTGAGATTGATTCCAAAGAATTGGTGCCAGGTGATATCGTAGCTCTCGAAGCTGGTGATGTAGTGCCAGCAGACCTACGTTTGCTAGAAGCTAACTCTCTTAAAATCGAAGAAGCAGCCCTAACAGGCGAGTCTGTTCCAGTTGAAAAAGACTTGACAGTCGAGCTCGCTGCAGATGCTGGTATTGGTGACCGTGTCAATATGGCCTTTCAAAACTCAAATGTGACTTATGGTCGTGGTCTTGGTGTTGTTGTCAATACAGGTATGTACACTGAAGTGGGTCATATCGCTGGCATGCTCCAAGATGCGGATGAGACGGATACACCTCTCAAACAAAACTTGAACAACCTTTCTAAGGTCTTGACGTACGCTATCTTGGTCATTGCCCTTGTTACTTTTGTTGTTGGTGTCTTCATTCAAGGAAAAAATCCACTTGGTGAGTTGATGACCTCTGTTGCGCTTGCTGTTGCAGCCATTCCAGAAGGACTCCCAGCTATCGTAACCATCGTTCTTGCCCTTGGTACTCAAGTTTTGGCCAAACGAAACTCTATCGTTCGTAAGTTACCAGCAGTTGAAACGCTTGGTTCGACTGAAATCATCGCTTCTGATAAGACTGGTACGCTTACCATGAACAAGATGACAGTCGAGAAAGTCTTCTATGACGCAGTCCTACATGACTCAGCTGATGACATTGAACTTGGCTTGGACATGCCACTACTTCGTTCAGTTGTCTTGGCCAACGATACCAAGATTGATGCTGAAGGAAACCTGATCGGGGATCCAACGGAAACAGCCTTCATCCAGTATGCCTTGGACAAGGGTTACGATGTTAAAGGATTTTTAGAGCAATATCCTCGTGTAGCTGAGTTACCATTTGACTCAGATCGTAAACTCATGTCAACGGTTCATCCATTACCAGATGGTAAATTCCTCGTAGCAGTCAAGGGGGCTCCAGATCAACTTTTGAAACGTTGTGTTGCTCGTGATAAGGCTGGAGATGTTGCTCCGATTGATGAGAAAGTTAATGACTTAATTCACACAAACAACTCTGAAATGGCTCACCAAGCCTTGCGTGTTCTTGCGGGTGCTTATAAGATTGTAGACAGCATTCCAGAAAACCTGACTTCTGAAGAGCTTGAAAACAACTTGATCTTTACTGGATTGATTGGAATGATTGACCCTGAACGTGCCGAAGCAGCAGAAGCTGTTCGTGTCGCTAAGGAAGCGGGAATCCGTCCAATCATGATCACTGGTGACCACCAAGATACAGCGGAAGCCATTGCCAAACGTTTGGGAATCATCGATGAAAATGACTCGGAAGACCATGTCTTGACTGGTGCTGAACTCAACGAACTTTCAGATGAAGAATTTGAAAAAGTCGTTGGTCAATACTCTGTCTACGCGCGTGTATCTCCAGAACACAAGGTTCGTATCGTCAAGGCTTGGCAAAAACAAGGTAAGGTTGTTGCTATGACAGGTGACGGTGTTAATGATGCGCCAGCTCTGAAAACAGCCGATATCGGTATCGGTATGGGAATCACTGGTACAGAGGTTTCTAAGGGGGCTTCTGACATGATTCTTGCAGATGATAACTTTGCGACCATTATCGTCGCAGTTGAAGAAGGACGCAAGGTCTTCTCAAACATTCAAAAGACTATTCAGTACTTACTTTCTGCCAATACTGCTGAAGTATTAACTATCTTCTTATCAACCTTGTTTGGTTGGGACGTCTTGCAGCCAGTTCATCTCTTGTGGATCAACTTGGTAACCGATACCTTCCCAGCTATCGCTCTTGGTGTTGAACCTGCTGAGCCAGGTGTTATGACCCACAAACCTCGTGGACGTAAGTCAAGCTTCTTCTCAGGTGGTGTTTTGAGTTCTATCATCTATCAAGGTGTACTCCAAGCAGCTATTGTTATGAGTGTTTATGGACTTGCAATTGCTTACCCAGTTCATGTGGGTGACAATCATGCCATTCATGCGGATGCCCTTACTATGGCCTTTGCAACCCTTGGTTTGATTCAACTATTCCATGCCTACAATGTCAAGTCTGTTTACCAATCCATCTTGACAGTTGGACCATTCAAGTCTAAGACCTTCAACTGGTCTATCTTGGTATCCTTCATTCTTCTTATGGCAACAATCGTTGTAGAACCGCTTGAAGGTATCTTCCACGTAACCAAACTAGACTTGTCACAATGGGCCATTGTTCTGGCTGGAAGCTTCTCAATGATACTTATCGTCGAAATCGTCAAGTTTGTTCAACGCAAACTTGGTCTTGATAAGAATGCGATTTAAAAAGAAAGTCATCTTCGGATGGCTTTTTTTGCATTTGAGGAGAATGGTTAGAAGTTATCCTCTTTTGTGCTATAATAAAGTAAAATAGCAAGGAGTGAAAGAGAATGGAAAAGAAAATTGTCCGAGATGTCTTATTTTTGTCGCAAGTTTCGAAATCTGCAAGTCAAGAAGATCTTTATCTGGCTAGAGATCTGCAGGATACCCTGCTTGCCAATCGCGAGACCTGTGTCGGTCTGGCGGCTAATATGATTGGGGTGCAGAAGCGTGTCATTATCTTTAATCTTGGCTTGATTCCTATGGTCATGTTTAATCCCGTTCTCCTTTCCTTTAATGGACCTTACGAGACAGAGGAAGGTTGTTTGTCTTTGACTGGGGTGCGACTGACGACTCGTTATGAAACGATTACGGTGTCCTATCGCGATAGCAAGTGGCAGGATCAGACCATTACGTTAACAGGTTTTCCAGCTCAGATCTGTCAACATGAACTGGATCATTTGGAAGGACGGATTATTTAGGAGGAATTCAGATGAAACGCATACTATTTGAACTTGTTTTTATCGCAACGACATGGTATATCTTTTTGCCACCCTTCAATCTGACTAGTTGGGAATTCATCTTCTTTCTCTGTGGGCATCTGGTGGTGATGGGTATTTTGTTTAGTTTCCGCAAGGATACCAATCTCCTCAAGACAGTTCACCTACGCCATGGCAAGGCTGCCAAAGATCTCAATCTAGAAGGATTTCATTTTAATAAATTAGGTGGAGGATTGTTGCTGGCTGCAGGACTCATTTTTGCCCTTGCTGGTCTGGTAAGCCTAGTAACCTCTAGCTTTTTCCAAGCAAAAAATTATGCTAATGTGGTGTCTATCACAGAAAAAGATTTTAAAGATTTTCCTAAGAGTGATACCAGTAAGGTTCCAATTCTAGATCGGAGCACTGCAGAAAAGATTGGAGACCGTTATCTAGGCTCTCTGACGGATAAGGTCTCCCAGTACGTAGCAGCAGATACTTATACCCAGCTGACGGTTGATGGCAAACCTTATCGAGTGACTCCTTTGGAGTATGCCGACCCGATCAAATGGTTTAATAATCAGTCCAAGGGAATTGGCGAGTATATCAAGGTTGATATGGTGACAGGAAATGCGGAATTGGTGGATTTAAAAACGCCGATGAAGTATTCAGACTCCGAGTATTTTAATCGCGATGTCAAACGTCATCTTCGAATCAAGTACCCAACCAAGATTTTTAAAACGCCATCCTTTGAGGTGGATGATGAAGGCAATCCTTTCTATGTAGCAACCGTTTATCAAAAACAGTTTGGTCTAGGAGTTCCTCGTCCTTCATCTGTTATTATCTTGGACGCCACCAATGGAGAAACCAAGGAATACAGCTTGGATGAAGTCCCAGAATGGGTGGATCGTGTCTATCCAGCGGAAGAAACCATCGAACAAATCAACTACAACGGCAAGTATAAAGATGGCTTCTGGAATGCCTTGATTTCTAAGAAAAACGTCACCCAAACGACTGAGGGCTATAACTATCTTTCTATCGGAAATGACATCTATCTCTACACGGGGGTGACTTCAGCAAACGCTGACGAAAGTAATTTAGGTTTTATCCTTGAAAACATGCGCACTGGTGAAATCACCAAGTACAATCTAGCTTCAGCAACCGAGGAATCAGCCCGTGCTTCCGCAGAAGGAGCCGTTCAGGAGAAGGCCTACAAGGCTACCTTCCCTATTCTTGTCAATCTCAATGATAAACCGCTCTATATCATGGGCTTGAAGGACAATGCAGGCTTGGTCAAGGAGTATGCATTGGTTGATGCAGTAGAGTACCAAAACGTCATCGTAGCAGCTACGGTAGATGAACTCCTCAGCAAATATGCCAATAAAAATGACCTCGAGTTGGATAATGAAACGGTAGAAAACATTAAGGGGATCGTCTCAGACCTTAAATCAGCTGTGATTAAGGGTGATACCGTCTACTTCTTCAAAGTTGATGGCAAGATTTATAAGGTCAAGGCTTCAGTGTCAGACGACCTTCCTTACCTCGAGAATGGCCAATCTTTCGAAGGTCAAGTTGGAAAAGATAACTATCTCAAGACCTTTAAAGTCAAGTAAAAGAAACCTCGGTATGAACCGAGGTTTTTAAGATGAAATTCTTGGTCGTAGTTGAAAAATATGCTACACTAACAATATGAAAATTTTAATCCCAACAGCAAAAGAAATGAACACAGACCATCCTTGTATCGAAGCGCTCCCCTTGAGGGAAGAAAGTCAGGCAGTTCTTGATTCACTGGCGCACTACTCAGCTAGTGAATTAGAGACTTTTTATAAGGTATCTGCTGAGAAAGCAGTTGAAGAGTACGGCCATATTCAAGCTCTAAAAGATCACAGTGCTAAGAACTATCCAGCCTTGAAACTATTCGATGGTCTCATGTATCGCCACATAAAACGATATGGGTTAACCGAGGCTGAACAAACCTATCTTGAAAATCATATCCTGATTACCTCGGCTTTATACGGTGTTGTCCCCGCCTTGTCGCCCATGGCTCCTCACCGTTTGGACTTCTTGATGAAGTTAAAAGTTGCTGGTAAGACTTTAAAGAGTCATTGGAAGTCAGCCTATGATGAGGCGCTACAGGATGAGGATTTGATATTTTCACTCCTATCATCAGAGTTTGAAACCGTATTTTCGAAGGAAATCAGAGAAAAGATGGTGACCTTCAAATTTATGGAGGATAAGGCAGGCCAGTTGAAAATCCACTCAACCATTTCAAAAAAAGCCCGTGGCGCCTTTTTGACCGCCTTGATAGAGGGGCAGGTCAAAACAGTCGAACAAGCTCGCAAGCTCAGTTTTGCAGGTTTTGACTACCGACCTAATTTATCAAGTGACTTAGAACTCGTCTTTGTGAAACAAGCATAAAACCAGCTCATTCGAGCTGGTTTTTGCTAGGTTAGTTGATGGCTGCAAGAAGGTCGTCAGCTTGTTTTTCAAGTGATGAAGCAGTTGCTTCTTCTAACACCAATTTTCCGTCTGCCCAAGCAGAGTCATTGACACGAGCGGCAGTAAAGTCACCAACGACTTGTGTACGGATAAATGGCAAGAGGTCTTTATAAATAGCAAAGAGTTGTTCGTGACCGGCATTGGCTACAGATGAGACAGTAACAAACTTGTCTTGGAGGGCAGAAGCACCACGTGTATCAGACAAATCAATGGCACGAGAGAGCCAGTCAAGCAAGTTTTTCACTGTTCCAGGGATAGAGAAGTTGTAGACTGGAGAGAAAATCCAGATGGCATCCGCAGCAAGAACTGCTTCACGAGCAGCAGCTACAGCTGGATGAGTTGGAACTTCCAAATCTTGGCTGAAGAGAGGAACAGCTGAGTAATCAAGATAGCTAACTTCCGCTTTTCCGGCAAGTGCTTTTTCAGCTTCGAGTGCCATTTGGTGGTTGAAAGAACCTTGGCGAAGTGAGCCGACGATAAATAATACTTTTTTAGACATGATATGTTTCCTTTAGTTTAAAATTCAAAGAGCGAACTCTTTTGTTACCATCTATGTTACAACAAATGATACTAATTAGCAATAATTTTGCTCACAAATTTTTAAATTTTTTTAAAATGCGGATTAAGTCTTCCTTTTCGCCATCTTCCAAGATGCTGAGTGCTTCTACGATAGAATCGATATGGTCAGGAAGAATCTCTTCGATTTTTCTGCGTCCTGCAGGTGTTAATTTCAAGAAAAAAGAGCGACGATCCTTGGGGTCACAAGTTCTAGAAATCCACCCATCTCGAACCATGTTTCGAATGACAACAGTCATGTTTCCAGAAGTGGCTAGCATTTTTTCAATCAAATCCTGAATGCGCAGTTCCCCTTTGCTGTAGAGGGTTTCCAAAACTGAAAATTGAGTGGGTGTTAGCCCGTGTTCTTTGGCAGCCTTGGCTTCATATGGTTTAAAAGTTCGTATGGCCTTATTGAGGACGATAGCTGTTTTTAAATCTAATTGATTATCGGAAATTTTCTCTTTTAAATGTTGTTTCATAAGGCTATTTTATCAATAATGAGAGAGAAAAACAAGAACTTCTATTTTATAGGAAAAGAATCTTAGAATGTTCCTGTCTTCACTTGTAATAAAGGAGGAGAGATGGTAAAATAGACGAGTGAAACTAAGACAGAAAAAAGCAAAAAACAAGCTACTTTTACAGTATGGAATCGGCATTGCTCTGGTACTGCTAGTCATGACCACTTCCTTCCTTTATCTGATATCACTCAGCATGAAACCCTATCAAGATGCTAGAGTTGAGGGAGAAAAACTAGCCAAGCAGTATGCAGAATTGGAAAAGGCGGATCAGGTTGATTTTTACAATGGACTAGAAGGCTATTACAGCGTTCTGGGACATAATAAAAAGCAAGAGGCCATTGCCGTATTGATTGAAAAGAATGACCACAAGATTTATGTTTATCAGCTTGATAAGGGGATTTCTCAAGACAAGGCAGCGACGATTTCGAGGGAAAAAGGAGCTAGTGATATTGATAAGATCACCTTTGGTCGTTATCAGGATAAGCCGATTTGGGAAGTTAAGTCAGGAAACCAGTACTATCTGGTCGACTTTGAAACAGGAGCAGTGATCCAATAAGGAGGACATATGAAACTATCCAAGCGTGTACTAGAAATGGAAGAAAGCGTCACTCTAGCTAGTGATGCAAGAGCCAAAGCATTAAAAGCTCAAGGAAGGGATGTTCTTTTCTTAACCTTGGGACAGCCTGATTTTCATACTCCTGAAAACATTCAGGATGCAGCGGTAGAAGCGATTCGAGATGGACGAGCTTCCTTCTATACAGTTGCTTCAGGCCTACCAGAGTTAAAAGCAGCGGTTAATACCTATTTTGAACGCTACTATGGGTATTCCGTAGCGGCTAACGAGGTTACCTTTGCCACTGGTGCCAAGTTCTCTCTCTACACCTTCTTTATGGCTGTGGTCAATCCAGGTGATGAGGTCATCATCCCTACACCATACTGGGTCAGCTATGGAGACCAGGTCAAGATGGCAGAAGGTGTGCCAGTCTTTGTTCAGGCCAAGGAAGACAATCACTTTAAAGTAACAGTAGAGCAGCTAGAAGCAGCCCGAACAGATAAGACCAAGGTCTTGGTTCTCAATTCACCATCGAATCCGACCGGTATGATTTACTCTCGTGAGGAACTCTTGGCTATCGGAAATTGGGCTGTTGAACATGATGTCCTTATCCTAGCAGATGATATTTATGGTCGTTTGGTTTATAACGGGAACGAATTTGTTCCAATCTCTAGTTTGTCAGCAGCCATTCGCAAGCAAACCATCGTGATTAACGGTGTATCTAAGGCCTATGCCATGACTGGTTGGCGGGTAGGTTATGCTGTGGGAAATCCTGAAATTATCGCTGCTATGAGCAAACTAACAGGACAAACAACCTCTAACTTGACTGCCGTATCGCAATATGCTACCATTGAAGCGCTGACTGGACCGCAAGACTCTGTTGAAACCATGCGCCAAGCCTTTGAAGAACGTTTGAATACTATTTACCCTCTCTTGTGCCAAGTACCAGGATTTGAAGTTGTCAAGCCCCAAGGAGCCTTCTATCTCTTTCCAAATGTTAAAAAAGCGATGGAGATGAAGGGTTATACCGATGTGACAGAGTTTACAACGGCTATTCTCGAAGAAGTCGGCCTTGCCTTGATTACAGGAGCTGGATTTGGAGCACCAGAAAATGTTCGTCTCAGCTATGCCACAGACTTGGATACATTAAAAGAAGCTATTCGTCGTTTGCACCAGTTTATGGAAAAATAAAACTTAGAATCTTCGCCTTTTTAGCGAAGATTTTTTGTAACGAAAATCTCGCGATTTTTCTCTAGTAGAACCTAGCTATCGCAGTCTATTTATGGTAAAATAGTGGGTAATGATGTCTTCGGACAAGTTAAACGAAAAAAGGAAGATAGATTATGACAAAACGTGTAACAATTATCGATGTAAAAGACTACGTTGGTCAAGAAGTGACCATCGGAGCCTGGGTTGCCAACAAATCAGGAAAAGGGAAAATTGCCTTCTTGCAATTGCGTGATGGAACAGCCTTCTTCCAAGGTGTAGCATTTAAACCAAACTTTATTGAAAAGTTCGGTGAGGAAGTGGGTCTAGAGAAGTTTGATACGATTAAACGCTTGAGCCAAGAAACGTCTGTTTATGTGACAGGGATTGTCAAAGAAGACGAACGTTCTAAGTTTGGCTATGAGTTGGATATTACAGACATCGAAGTGATCGGTGAATCTCAAGACTACCCAATCACACCAAAAGAACACGGAACAGACTTTTTGATGGACAACCGTCACTTGTGGCTCCGCTCTCGTAAGCAAGTAGCGGTTATGCAAATCCGTAACGCTATTATCTATGCAACTTATGAGTTTTTCGACAAGAACGGCTTCATGAAATTTGATAGCCCTATTCTTTCAGGAAATGCGGCAGAAGATTCAACTGAACTCTTTGAAACAGACTACTTTGGAACACCAGCCTACTTGAGCCAATCAGGTCAGCTTTACCTAGAAGCAGGTGCTATGGCTCTTGGTCGTGTCTTTGACTTTGGTCCAGTATTCCGTGCTGAAAAATCAAAAACGCGCCGTCACTTGACTGAGTTCTGGATGATGGACGCAGAGTAC
Source organism: Streptococcus oralis (assembly GCF_003943385.1). GTDB lineage: Bacteria > Bacillota > Bacilli > Lactobacillales > Streptococcaceae > Streptococcus > Streptococcus oralis_CA. The sequence continues at coordinate 199,068 of NZ_RJPI01000003.1, read as the reverse complement.
TCTTACTTGACACACGATGAGTCACTTGACTTGCAAGAAGCTTATGTAAAAGCTCTTCTTCAAGGTGTTCTAGATCGTGCGCCTCAAGCCTTGGAAACCTTGGAACGTGATACAGAGCTCTTGAAGCGCTACATTTCAGAGCCATTTAAACGCATCACTTACGATCAAGCCATTGACCTCTTGCAAGAACATGAAAATGATGAAGATGCTGACTACGAGCATTTGGAACATGGAGATGACTTTGGTTCACCACATGAAACATGGATTTCAAACCACTTTGGTGTACCAACCTTCGTTATCAACTACCCAGCAGCTATCAAGGCCTTCTACATGAAACCAGTTCCTGGCAATCCAGAGCGCGTGCTTTGTGCAGACTTGCTGGCACCGGAAGGCTATGGAGAAATCATCGGTGGTTCTATGCGTGAGGAAGACTATGATGCCCTTGTTTCCAAGATGGAAGAACTTGGTATGGATCGTACAGAGTACGAATTCTACCTTGACCTTCGTAAATACGGTACAGTACCACATGGTGGATTTGGTATCGGTATCGAGCGTATGGTAACTTTCGCAGCAGGAACAAAACACATCCGTGAAGCCATTCCATTCCCACGTATGTTACACCGTATCAAACCGTAAACTAAATCAAAACGCCGTAATAGGCGTTTTTTCAAAACACCATAATACTTGAAGGAAGAGGTGAAGGACATGTAAAGTAAAGCTTAACAAGTGACAAACACAAAGATACAAATACACTTGTTAAAGGAGAAACTATGTTTAAACGAAATTACCGGAAGAATATCGGTCTCATGGCTGGTGTGGAATTTTTTGCCTTTCTGGGCATTACCAGCTTTTGGATTCTATTTCTCAGTCAAAACGGGATGTCGCTTTGGCAGATTGGCTTATTGGAAAGTATTTTTCATGCTACCAGTGTCATCTGTGAAATTCCCTCTGGAATGTTAGCTGACCGCTATTCCTATAAAACCAATCTGTATTTAAGTCGAATAGCTGGGATTGCGTCGTCTATTCTCATGTTACTAGGACAAGGTAATTTTTGGATTTATGCACTTGCTATGGTGGTGAGTGCCTTGTCTTATAATTTTGATTCGGGGACGAGTGCAGCCATGGTTTATGATTCAGCCGTGGAGGCTGGATTAAAAGAGCGCTACTTATCTATCTCAAGTTTTATGTCAGGAGTCGCAGAAGGAACTCGGTCTTTAGGGACGGTTTTAGCAGGATTTTTTGTCCATGGTCAATTGCACTTGACCTACTATATCATGATTGCTACTTCGATTATCGTTCTTTTTCTAACTTGGATGCTAAAAGAGCCTAGTGTTAAAGCGCAAAAATCTGAGCGCTTGACGATGAAAAAAATAATCTGGACTGTCAAAGAAGAGTTGCAGAGAAATCCCAGTCTTTTTGGTTGGATGATTCTGTCCCAAATCATCGGAACACTGATGTGTATGTTTTATTTTTACTATCAAAATCAACTGCCTGACCTAGAAGGGTGGCAGATTTCGATGGTCATGCTGATGGGCAGTGCTTTGAACATCTGGGCAGTTTATCTAGCAAGTAAGATTGGAAAGAGGTATTCAGCCTTAAAACTCTTTCCAATTCTTGTCCTCTTGACGGGAGGAACTTATTTGCTGTCCTACTTTGGTACGCCATTGATTTATATTTTGGTTTATTTGATTAGTAACGCCTTATATGCTCTCTTTCAACCGATTTTTGACAACGATTTACAAAAGCGACTCCCAAGTGAGGTACGGGCAACCATGCTAAGTGTTTACTCTATGATGTTCAGCCTGAGTATGATCGTCATTTTTCCTCTGACGGGGTGGTTGATTGACTATCTAGGATTTGTAGTAGCCTTCCTTTACTTAGGATTCGTTTTAGTACTAGCCAGCTTTTTGCTATTTTTAAATTTGAAAGAGATGGCCGGATCTGTAGAACTGTAAGAGAATGTTATTTCTAAGCAATAGACTTTTTTTCACTTTTATCTTTTTTCTCTTGCCATCTACTAGCTTTTCTAGTATAATAGTTAATTGTGAGCAAACCTCACTTACCCCTTGCAAAGACTTGGGGTCATTAGACCAAAAGGAGGAACATATCAATGGCTAAATACGAAATTCTTTATATCATTCGTCCAAACATTGAAGAAGAAGCGAAAAACGCTTTGGTAGCACGTTTTGACTCTATCTTGACTGACAACGGTGCAACTGTTGTTGAATCAAAATCATGGGAAAAACGTCGTCTTGCATACGAAATCCAAGATTTCCGTGAAGGACTTTACCACATCGTTAACGTTGAAGCAAACGATGACGCAGCTCTTAAAGAGTTTGACCGTCTTTCAAAAATCAACGCTGACATTCTTCGTCACATGATCGTCAAACTTGACGCGTAAGAAGGTAAACTATGATTAACAATGTTGTACTTGTAGGGCGTATGACGCGTGACGCTGAGTTGCGTTATACCCCATCAAATGTAGCAGTTGCGACTTTTACTCTTGCAGTAAACCGTACATTCAAGAGTCAAAATGGCGAACGTGAGGCTGATTTCATCAATGTCGTTATGTGGCGCCAACAGGCTGAAAATCTTGCTAACTGGGCTAAAAAAGGCTCTCTTATCGGGATCACAGGTCGTATCCAGACTCGTAGTTACGATAACCAGCAAGGACAACGTGTCTACGTAACAGAAGTCGTGGCTGACAATTTCCAAATGTTGGAAAGCCGTAGCGTGCGTGAAGGACATACAGGTGGGGCTTATTCTGCACCAACTGCTAGTTATACAGCACCTACACAATCAGTACCTGACTTTTCACGTGATGAAAATCCATTTGGAGCAACAAATCCGTTGGATATTTCGGATGATGATTTACCATTCTAATGGACAATTAATACTATAAAGGAGAAAAAACATGGCTCAACAACGTCGTGGCGGATTCAAACGCCGTAAAAAAGTTGATTACATCGCAGCAAACAAAATTGAATATGTTGATTACAAAGATACTGAGCTTCTTAGCCGTTTCGTTTCAGAACGTGGGAAAATCCTTCCACGTCGTGTAACAGGAACTTCAGCTAAAAACCAACGTAAAGTAACAACAGCTATCAAACGCGCTCGCGTAATGGCTTTGATGCCTTTCGTAAACGAAGATTAAAAAAAGGGGTCCAGCGGACCTCTTTTTCATGAGCTCGGAAACAAGAAAGCGAATTAAGACCCTAATGGGTCTTTTTTCACGAGCTTTGAAATGAGAAGGGGAGTTCGGTCCGGGGGACCTCTTTTTCAGACTTTTACAGGGATCCGTTCGAAACGTCTACTTTTTGACCTAGTAAGATTCTTTTGTCTTACCAGGTTTTTTCTTTTAATCTTTGTTGTCGTGCTATAATGGTAGGAGAAAGCTTTAAAGGAGCACCTTATGAAGACGAAATGTTCAATTAGAAAAATGCAAGAATATGACATTAAAAATCTATCCCAAGGTTTTATCAATCAAGGTTGGCCCGGTAGAGAGGAAATTTTGGCTAGATATTTTCTGGAACAGAAAAGCAAGGAGAGAGAAGTCTTAGTTGCAGAGATTGATGGTGTTGTAGCGGGCTACATTACTATTATACCCGATGCTAAGCAGGGGCCTTTTGCAGAAATCTATCCAGAACTCTCAGATTTCAATGTCTTTGAGCCCTTTCAAAATCAAGGTATTGGAAATCTCTTGATGGAAGAAGCGGAAAAACGAGTTAAGCTCATATCGGATAGGGTGACGCTTGGTGTAGGTTTGCACTCAGGCTATGGACCTGCCCAGAGATTGTACATCAAACGAGGTTATATTCCAGATGGTTCGGGCGTATGGTATCGAAACCAACCGTTGGAAATGAATGCCACTATTCAAAATAATGATGATTTAGTTTTGTACTTATCCAAGAAATTTGAATAAGAGATAGCAAATTTTTTGGAGATATGGGATTTCTCTACTTTATGGTATAATGGAAAGAGTTAGATTGAAAGAGGTAGAGAGATGGATGCAAAATTAAAATACAAGGCAAAGAAGATTAAAATCGTCTTTTTTGATATTGATGATACCTTGCGTACGTCAAAGGCGGGCTTTATTCCAGCCACAATTCCCACTGTCTTTAAGCAGTTGCGAGAGAAAGGGATTTTAACAGGAATCGCCTCTGGGCGTGGCATTTTTGGAGTTGTTCCAGAGATTCGTGAGCTCAAGCCTGACTTTTTTGTAACCCTAAATGGGGCCTATATTGAAGATAAAAAAGGTCAGGTCATTTATCAACATCAGATTGACAAGTCAGATGTTGAGGAGTATATCTCTTGGACTAAGAAAGAGGGGATTGAATATGGTTTGGTTGGCAGCCATGACGCCAAACTCTCCACTAGAACAGAAATGATCAGTGAGGCGATTGATCCCATCTATCCAAACTTAGATGTGGATCCTGACTTTCATGAAAAAGTAGGCATTTACCAGATGTGGACCTTTGAAGATAAAGGAGATGCCTTGCGCTTGCCAGAATCTTTATCGGATAAACTTCGCATGGTCCGTTGGCATGAACATTCATCTGATATCGTTCCTATTTCAGGTTCAAAAGCCACAGGTGTAGCCAAGGTGGTGGAGCATTTAGGCTTGAAACCAGAGAACGTCATGGTCTTCGGAGATGGCCTCAATGACTTAGAACTCTTTGATTATGCTGGAATTAGTATTGCCATGGGAGTTTCCCACGAAAAGATCAAAGAAAAAGCAGATTATATTACAAAAACAGTAGAAGAAGATGGCATTTTTGATGCCTTAGAAGGATTTGGTATGGTAGAAAAAGAATTGCATTTCCCACAAGTAGACATTGAAACAGTAGAGGGTCCTCTAGCGACTATTAAGACAAATCACGGAGACTTGCGTATCAAGCTCTTCCCTGAACATGCTCCTAAAACAGTAGCAAACTTTGTCGCTCTTTCAAAAGATGGTTACTATGATGGAGTGATTTTCCATCGCATTATCAAGGACTTTATGATCCAAGGTGGAGACCCAACTGGTACAGGTATGGGTGGTGAGTCAATCTACGGTGACTCTTTTGAAGATGAATTTTCAGAAGAACTCTATAATATCCGTGGTGCCCTTTCTATGGCCAATGCTGGTCCAAATACCAACGGCAGCCAGTTCTTTATCGTGCAAAATCAACATTTGCCTTATTCTAAAAAAGAGATTGCTCGTGGTGGTTGGCCAGAACCGATTGCGGAAATCTATGCAGAGCAAGGTGGAACTCCTCACCTTGACCGTCGTCACACTGTTTTTGGGCAATTGGTAGATGCAGAATCTTTTGCAGTCTTGGATGCCATTGCAGCTGTTGAAACTGGTGCTATGGACAAGCCAGTTGAAGATGTAGTAATTGAAACGATTGAAATTGAGGACTAGAATGAAAATTGGTGATAAGCTAACTGGGCGTATTACAGGAATTCAGCCCTATGGTGCCTTTGTTGAGTTAGAGACAGGGGTGACAGGGCTGATTCACATATCGGAGATTCGGACGGGATTTATTGAAAATATCTATGACATTTTAAAAATTGGCGATGAAGTCCAAGTTCAGGTGGTGGATTTTGACGAATACACTGGGAAGGCCAGCCTTTCTATCCGTACCTTAGAAGAGGAAAAACATCAATTGCCAAGACGGAGACGTTTTTCAAATGATCGTATCAAGCATGGTTTTGCACCACTTGGGCGAATGATGCCAATCTGGACAAAGGAAGCCCTCAACAATCTGAGAGAGAAAAACTAGTTTATTAGATTTCGTATTTTTAAAAATCAATATATGGAAGAACAATTATTAAAACCAGGAGAGCGAATCAACCAGCTCTTTTCGACAGATATCAAGATCATTCAAAATAGAGAAGTGTTTAGCTATTCGGTGGATAGTGTTCTCTTGTCACGCTTTCCTCGCTTCCCTAAAAATGGCTTAATAGTGGATTTTTGTGCTGGAAATGGTGCAGTGGGACTTTTTGCAAGTAGTCGTACCAAGGCAAAAATTCTCTCTGTAGAAATTCAGGAGCGCTTGGCGGATATGGCAGAGCGTTCGGTTCAGTTGAATGGTTTGGAAGAGCAGATGCGGGTCATCTGCGATGATTTGAAAAATATGCCTGCTCACATCCAAGGAAGTAAGGTGGATATGATTTTGTGCAATCCGCCTTATTTCAAGGTGGATCCGCATTCTAATCTGAACGAAAGTGAACATTACCTCCTGGCAAGACACGAAATTGCGACTAATCTTAAGGAAATCTGTCGAAGTGCTCAGAGCATTCTCAAGTCTAATGGTCGTTTTGTCATGGTTCATCGTCCAGATCGACTTTTGGATATTCTAGATATGCTTCAACGCCACAATTTAGCACCCAAGCGCCTGCAATTTGTCTATCCTAAACGACAGAAGGAGGCCAATATGCTCTTAATCGAAGCTATCAAGGATGGATCGACAAGTGGTTTCAAGGTTCTGCCACCACTCATTGTTCACAATGACGATGGCTCCTATACACCAGAAATTCAAGAGATTTACTATGGATCATAAGGCATATATGTATGTAGTGGAGTGCCGTGACGGTTCTTACTATACTGGTTATACGACAGACGTTAAGAAACGCCTTGCCGTTCATAATAGTGGTAAGGGAGCCAAGTATACCCGAGCTCGCTTGCCAGTTAAACTCATCTATGTAGAGGGTTTTGCTAGCAAGGAAGAAGCCATGTCTGCTGAGGCTCTCCTCAAACGTAAGAAGAGACCACAGAAAGAACGATTTTTATCCGAAAATCAAGAAAAAAATCTAGTTAACGATATTGATGTCTAATGAGGAGTCCTTTGACTCCTCTTACTTTTGTCAAAAGAGGAAAAAAATGCTAAAATAAGATGAATAAATTTAAAGAGGTATTATCATGTCTAAGATTCTAGTATTTGGTCACCAAAATCCAGACTCAGATGCCATCGGGTCATCTGTAGCCTTTGCTTACCTTGCAAAAGAAGCTTATGGATTGGACACAGAAGCAGTAGCTCTCGGTACTCCAAATGAAGAAACAGCCTTTGTTTTGAACTATTTTGGTGTAGAAGCACCACGTGTTATCACATCTGCTAAAGCAGAAGGTGCAGAGCAAGTTATCTTAACTGACCACAATGAATTCCAACAATCAGTGTCAGATATCGCTGAAGTAGAAGTTTACGGAGTTGTGGATCACCACCGTGTGGCTAACTTTGAAACTGCAAGCCCACTTTACATGCGTTTGGAACCAGTTGGATCTGCGTCTTCAATCGTTTACCGCATGTTCAAAGAACATGGTGTGACAGTTCCTAAAGAAATTGCAGGTTTGATGCTTTCAGGTTTGATTTCAGATACCCTTCTTTTGAAATCTCCAACAACACACCCATCTGATAAAGTCATTGCTCCTGAATTGGCAGAATTAGCAGGTGTGAACTTGGAAGAATACGGTCTCGCGATGCTGAAGGCTGGTACAAACTTGGCTAGTAAATCTGCTGAAGAATTGATTGATATCGACGCTAAGACTTTTGAACTCAACGGAAATAAGGTTCGTGTTGCTCAGGTTAACACAGTTGATATTGCTGAAGTCTTGGAACGCCAAGCTGAAATCGAAGCAGCCATGAAAGCGGCTAATGTAGCAAACAGCTACTCTGACTTTGTCTTGATGATTACTGATATTGTGAACTCAAACTCAGAAATTTTGGCTCTTGGATCAAACATGGACAAGGTTGAAGCTGCCTTCAACTTTAAACTTGAAAACAACCACGCTTTCCTTCCAGGTGCCGTTTCACGTAAGAAACAAGTGGTGCCTCAGTTGACTGAAAGCTTTAATGGCTAATAGTCTGAGTGATAATTGAAATGAGGAAACGTTAGTTTCCTTATAGCTAAAGGGGTCTCGGCTCCTTTTTTTCTAGGAGAGAAAGATGTTAGAAAATGGCGATTTGATTTTTGTGAAGGATCTTTCAGATATGGGGCAGGCCATCCAGGCTTCTACTGGGAACTATAGTCATGTAGCTATCTTTTTGGACGGTTTGATCTACCATGCTAGTGGGCAAGCAGGGGTAATCTGTCAAGGACCAGATGAATTTTTTGAACCGACTCATCTCTATGACCTTTATGTCTATCCAGAGATGGAAGCTGACTTGGTAAAGGAAAGAGCCAGCAAACATTTAGGTGCACCCTATAACGCCTCTTTTTATCCAGATGGGTCTGGTTTTTACTGTTCCCAGTACATCGCAGAAATTCTCCCTATTTTTGAGACTATTCCGATGCAATTTGGAGACGGGGAGCAGGAGATTAGTGATTTTTGGAGGGAATATTACAGGAAACTCGAACTTCCTGTGCCTCTGAATCAACCAGGGACCAATCCTAGTCAACTAGCAGCATCTTCTCTTTTAGAATGTAAAGAAAGGAATCTTCATGATTCAGATTTTTAATCCATCTCGTTTGACTCGACAGCCATTTTTTGGAGAATTGATCCGCTATCTGGACCAGCATGATGATGTGATTCTACGGGAAATCAAGGCTCAATTTCCAGAAGTAGCAGTTGATAAACTCATGGAAGAATATATAAAGGCTGGCTTGATTCTACGGGAAAACAAGCGTTATTACCTCAATCTTCCTATGCTTGAGTCCCTTGATAATCTTGAACTGGATCAAGAAATTTTTGTCAGAGAGGACAGTCCAGTCTATCAAGCCTTGCTAGAGAAGACTTTTGAGACAGAATTGCGCAATCAGACCAATGCAGCCATTTTAGTCGAATCTACGGATTTTGCAAGAGAAAAGATGACCCTGTCGAATTATTTCTACAAGGTCAAGAATCAATATCCTTTGACACAAAAACAGCAGGAACTCTATGCCATTTTGGGAGATGTCAATCCTGAGTACGCCCTCAAGTATATGACGACTTTTTTACTCAAGTTCCTCAAAAAGGACCAGCTCATGCAGAAACGGCGTGATATTTTCGTTGAGAGTTTAGTCGTCTTGGGTTATATTGTTCAAAACGAAGAAGGGAAGTATGAGTTGGCTGTTGATTTTGACAAGGAGCGGTTGACTTTCTATTTACCTTAATTGCTTCATTTTGAGCAGATTGTTTGACTTTACTAAAGAATAAGCATAAACTGAATGTAAGCGATAACATTTATCGTATTAAAAGCAAAGGAGACAGAGCTATGTCACTTGAAAATAAATTGGAACAAGCAACTGGTGCTATCAAAGAAGGATTTGGTAAAGTTACTGGCGATAGCAAGACAGAAGCAGAAGGTACTGTAGAAAAAACAGTTGCCAAAGCAAAAGAAGTTGTTGAAGATGCTAAAGGTGCTGTAGAAGGTGCCGTTGAAGGTCTTAAAAAATCATTTAAGAAAGAAGACTAAAAAATCAAGGGAAAACTTCCCTTGATTTTTTGATTTTATAGGTAACGTTCTGCGATGGCTGCATCTCCTGGATAGGCTTCTTTCTTTCCTTGGACGATTTGGTAGCAATCAGCTCCCTTACCCGCAATAATCACGGCATCGAGTTCTTGTTCAGTGATAGCCATTGCTGCTTTGATGGCTTGTTCGCGATCGGCAATCTTTTCAACAGGATGACTGATATAGCTGCTGATTTCTTCAGCAATGGTCATTGGATCTTCATAGTTGGGGTCATCAGCGGTGAGAAAGACTTGAATCTCAGGATGTTGATTGAGGAGGAGACCGAAGTCTTTGCGACGACTTTCACCCTTGTTTCCAGTCGAACCGAGAACCAGAGCAATCTTTCCAGTTTGATGGGTTTCAACAACAGACATCAGTTTTTTCAGACTGTCACCATTGTGGGCGTAGTCGATGAAGACCTTGGCTCCATTTTTCTGCGTGAGGACTTCCATACGTCCAGGAACTCGGGTCGCAGCGATTCCTTTTTTGATGTCCTCTAGACTGGCACCTAGACGAAGGCAGGCAAGTCCTGCAGCAACGGCGTTTTCTTGGTTGAAGTGGCCAATGAGTTGAATATCATAATCACCAGCGAGTTTACCAGTAGCTGAAAAGCTAAAGGCTTTGGAATTCTGAATTTGGTTACTTGACTGGCTACCATAGAAATCATGCTCTTGATGTTCCACTTGTTCTTTCAGTACAGAAAAGTGGTCCATGTCGCTGTTAATGACAACTGCTCGGCTATTTTCCATCAAGAGACGTTTGTGGTAGAAGTAATCTTCAAAACTTGGATGCTCAATCGGACCGATATGGTCAGGACTGATATTGAGAAACACTCCTACATCGAAAGTTAGGCCGTAGACTCGCTTAACCAAGTAGGCTTGACTGGAGACTTCCATGATGAGATGGGTTCTTCCGTTATGAACAGCTTGAGCCATCATATCAAAGAGATCGATACTTTCAGGAGTTGTGAGGGCAGATTTAAAGAAGGTTTTGCCATCTAAGGTTGTATTCATGGTTGACAGCATAGCTGGGTGATGCCCTTGAGCCAAGATGTTATAGGCAAAATAGGCCGCTGTTGTCTTTCCTTTTGTTCCTGTGAAGGCGAGAATTTTGAGTTTTTCTTGTGGATTACCATAAAATTCCATGGCAATTAAACTCATGGCTTTCTTAATGTCGTTCACGACAATAACAGGAATACCGACCTCGTAGTCCTTTTCAGCTACATACCAACTCAGCCCCTGCGAGATAGCGGAGAGAAGGTATTCTTTTTTAAAGGTGGCACCTTTTGCAAAAAAAAGAGTGCCTGCTTTTACTTTACGGCTGTCGTAACTGATACTATCAAAATCGACATCACTGTAATTGTAGTAGTAATGTCCCTGATCAATAATCTCACGGAAGAGACTATCTTTCTTTAAAATATCTAATACGGTTTCAATCTTAATCATACTTTCTATTATAAACTTCAAGTCTGAATTTTACAAGTAACAAGGAAAAGTTTATAATGGAAGATAGGGAACTTTTCCTAGTTATCAAAATTGAATGAGGAAGCTATGTCTAACGAAAACAATCACCAGCAAGCCCAGATGTTGCGAGGGACTGCTTGGCTAACAGCTAGTAACTTTATTAGTCGCCTCCTTGGTGCTATCTATATTATTCCCTGGTATATTTGGATGGGGACTTATGCCGCCAAGGCAAATGGTCTCTTTACCATGGGTTATAATATTTACGCCTGGTTCTTGCTGATTTCGACAGCGGGTATCCCGGTTGCGGTTGCTAAACAAGTGGCTAAGTACAATACTATGCGAGAAGAAGAGCATAGCTTTGCCTTGATTCGGAGTTTTCTAGGCTTTATGACGGGCTTGGGACTAGTCTTTGCCTTGGTCTTGTATCTCTTTTCTCCCTGGTTGGCAGATTTATCAGGCGTGGGGAAAGACCTAATTCCTATCATGCAGAGTTTGGCTTGGGCAGTTCTGATTTTTCCATCTATGAGTGTTATCCGTGGCTTCTTCCAAGGGATGAACAACCTTAAGCCCTATGCTATGAGTCAAATCGCCGAGCAGGTGATCCGTGTTATCTGGATGTTGCTGGCTACTTTTATTATCATGAAGATGGGTTCTGGTGATTACTTATCAGCGGTTACTCAGTCTACCTTTGCTGCCTTTGTGGGAATGGTGGCTAGTTTTGCAGTCTTGATTTATTTTCTTTCCAAGGAGGGACTGCTCCAAAAGGTATTTGAAACACGGGATAAGATCAATAGCAAGCGACTCTTGGTTGATACCATCAAGGAAGCCATTCCCTTTATCCTGACAGGATCAGCCATCCAGCTCTTCCAGATTTTAGACCAGATGACCTTCATCAATAGCATGAAGTGGTTTACCAACTACAGCAATGAAGACTTGGTTGTTATGTTTTCTTATTTCTCAGCCAATCCTAATAAAATCACCATGATTTTGATCTCTGTTGGTGTCTCGATTGGAAGTGTTGGCTTGCCACTTTTGACGGAAAATTATGTCAAAGGTGATTTGAGAGCCGCTGCTCGCCTAGTTCAAGATAGTATGACCATGCTCTTTATGTTTCTCTTACCAGCAACAGTTGGAGTCGTCATGGTAGGGGAGCCTCTCTATACAGTTTTTTATGGCAAGCCAGATAGTCTGGCCATGGGCTTGTTTGTCTTTGCGGTTTTACAGTCTACTATTTTAGGTTTGTATATGGTCTTGTCACCCATGCTTCAGGCCATGTTCCGAAACCGCAAGGCAGTGCTTTACTTTGTCTATGGTTCCCTTGCTAAGTTAGTCTTGCAGTTACCAGCTATTGCCATTTTCCACAGCTACGGTCCCTTGATCTCAACGACTATCGGTCTCATCATTCCAAATGTTTTGATGTACCGAGATATTTGCAGGGTAACAGGTGCACGTCGTAAGATTATCTTAAAACGGACAATTTTGATTATGATTTTGACAATGGTCATGTTTCTCTTAGTTGGTTTCCTACAGTGGATTTTAGGATTTTTCTTCCAACCAACGGGACGCTTATGGAGTTTCCTTTATGTAGCCCTCATCGGAGGTCTCGGGGGAGGACTCTATGGTTTAATGAGTCTTGGCACTCACCTATTGGATAAGGTTATTGGGAAACCTCAAGCAGACCGCCTACGAGCAAAATTTAAACGATCTTAACAAAATAGATTTATAACTAAAAGAAAAGCTAGCTCCTTGTTAAGTGTCTGGGTTAGCTGACATTTAAATTTCTATAAATTAAAATCCCTAGAATCAGTTGTTCTAGGGATTTATTGGGGTGTGAGCATCATTAATTCTACAATCATAGCGATATAGAGGACTAAGGTTAGGAGAAAACCTGCTCTCCAGAAGAATTTGATAAATTTAGGGTAATAAAAGCTTCGTTTTTTGATGAGGAAAAAGACTACAAGGAGGATTGCTAGGAGAGAAAGTGCGACACCAAGTCGCGGTAGAAAGTTGTGGGTAAAGGCTTTTGCAGTGATAAGATAATACTCGAAGACCAAAAGTGGAAAAGCTAAATCCGCGAAATTCAGTCCTAGTTTTTTCAGTTTAAAAAGTTTTGTTACAATGATGGAGACCACGAGGGTTAATACCAACAATAAAGTAGCTGCTATTTTCATTAAAATCATACCCATATTGTATCATAAAAAAACGCTAAAGGAAATGAGAAACAAGGGAATTTGTAGGAAAGTCAGGCTTTTGAGATTGCGGGTGTTTTTTGTTATAATGAAAGTTATGAAATCTTATAATACCTTGAATGATTATTATCGAAAACTCTTTGGAGAAAAGACTTTTAAAGTTCCTATTGATGCGGGATTTGACTGTCCAAATCGCGATGGAACTGTGGCACATGGGGGCTGTACCTTTTGTACGGTTTCGGGTTCTGGAGATGCCATTGTAGCACCAGATGCCCCTATCCGTGAGCAATTTTATAAGGAAATCGACTTTATGCACCGCAAGTGGCCAGATGTTAAAAAGTATCTGGTTTATTTTCAAAACTTTACCAATACCCATGAAAAGGTGGAGGTGATTCGAGAACGTTATGAACAAGCCATCAACGAACCGGGTGTGGTGGGAATCAATATCGGAACACGCCCAGACTGCCTACCAGACGAAATCATTGAATATTTGGCTGAGTTATCGGAGCGCATGCATGTGACAGTAGAATTGGGCTTACAGACTACTTATGAAACAACCTCTGACCTGATTAACCGTGCTCATTCTTATGAATTGTATGTTGAAACAGTAAGACGCTTGAGAAAGCATCCTAAGATTGAGATTGTTTCCCATTTGATTAATGGTTTGCCCGGTGAGACTCATGAGATGATGGTCGAAAATGTCCGTCGCTGTGTCACGGATAATGATATTCAAGGAATTAAACTGCACTTGCTCCATCTCATGACCAATACGCGTATGCAAAGAGATTACCACGAAGGACGCTTGCAACTGATGAGTCAGGACGAGTATGTCAAGGTTATCTGTGACCAGTTGGAAATCATTCCCAAGCATATCGTCATCCATCGAATCACGGGAGATGCGCCTAGAGATATGTTGATAGGTCCCATGTGGAGCCTCAATAAATGGGAAGTGCTAAATGCTATTGAAACTGAAATGAGACGGCGAGGAAGCGTTCAGGGCTGTAAGGTAGTAAAACAGGAGTTTGAAAATGAAAAGACCACTTGAGATGGCACATGATTTTTTGGCTGAGGTTGTGACTCAGAATGATATCGTAGTGGATGCGACCATGGGCAATGGCCATGATACCCTTTTTTTAGCCAAGCTAGCCAAGCAAGTCTATGCCTTTGATATCCAGGAGCAGGCTTTGGAGAAAACCCAAGAGCGTTTAAATGAGGCAGGTTTAGAGAATGTTCAGTTGATTTTGCAAGGCCATGAGACACTGGATCAATTTGTGACAGAGGCTAAGGCAGGGATTTTTAATCTGGGTTATTTACCTTCTGCTGACAAATCAGTCATCACCCGACCTCAGACTACCATTGAAGCACTTGAAAAGCTTTGTCAGTTGCTTGTCAAAGGGGGACGGATTGCTATCATGATCTACTATGGTCATGAAGGAGGAGATACTGAGAGGGATGCTGTATTGGATTTTGTTAGCCAGTTGAACCAACAAGAGTATACAGCGGCTATTTATCGGACTCTCAACCAAGTTAATAATCCACCGTTTTTAGTTATGATTGAAAAATTAGAAAGGTATAGACATGGATAAACAATACCTTCGTGAGAAGCTTGAGGCAATGCGCCAAAATTTTGTCGAGTCAACGCATCACGAGCGAGCAGTCGGAGTGCTCGACGAAGCACATATGAGCAAGAAAATGCTTAAAATCAAGAAAAAATTAGTGGCTCTTGAAATGGAACGATGCCAGAAAAAAATTGAGCACAAAGACTGTTCTAAGATTGATCAGAAAATCCAAGAGCAAAAGGAGATTTTTGAATCTTGTTGTAAAAAAGATTAAGGAGGAATTGTGTGGAATTACTCATTTACTTGATTCTATTTTTATTTGTCTTAATCATTTCAACCACGACCAATAAACTTCTCCCTTTTTTGCCCCTTCCTCTTGTACAAATCCTTTTGGGGATTGGGATTGGTTTATTTGTTCCCGATGCGGACTTTCATCTCAATACAGAGCTGTTTCTGGCCATGGTTATTGGCCCCTTACTTTTCCGAGAGGCAGAAGAAGCAGATATAACGTCCATTTTGAAGCATTGGCGGATTGTCGTCTTTCTGATTTTCCCTGTGATTTTTATCTCGACTTTAAGCTTGGGGGGCATGGCTCACTTCCTTTGGATGACTCTTCCTTTAGCTGCCTGTTTAGCAGTTGGAGCGGCACTTGGTCCAACAGATTTGGTTGCCTTTGCATCTCTGTCTGAACGTTTTCGTTTTCCCAAACGGGTTTCTAATATCCTAAAAGGGGAAGGACTCTTGAATGACGCTTCTGGTTTGGTAGCCTTTCGGGTGGCACTGGCTGCATGGACAACAGGCGCTTTTTCCCTCAGTCAGGCTGGGACATCCCTAGCACTTTCGATCCTTGGTGGTTTTGCAGTCGGTTTTGTGACGGCAATGATCAATCGTTTCTTGCATACATTTTTACTGAGTGTGCGAGCGACTGATATAGCGAGTGAACTCTTGCTTGAACTGAGTTTGCCTCTCATGACCTTCTTTATCGCTGAAGAAATCCATGTTTCAGGGATTATCGCAGTTGTAGTTGCAGGGATTTTGAAGGCCAGTCGTTTCAAAAAAATCACGCTCCTCGAAGCTCAGGTAGATACTGTTACAGATACGGTTTGGCATACCGTGACCTTTATGCTCAATGGTTCTGTCTTTGTCATCTTGGGAATGGAATTAGAGTTGATTGCAGAGCCGATTCTGTCTAATTCTCTCTACAATCCCTTTCTTTTACTGCTTTCAGTTGTCGTGCTGACCTTCTTGCTCTTTGCGATCCGCTTTGTCATGATTGCTGGTTTTTACTTTGTGAGGACGCGTCGACTTAAGAAAAAAATTCATAAGTACATGAAAGATATGCTTCTTTTAACCTTCTCTGGTGTTAAAGGGACAGTATCTATCGCGACCATTCTCCTCATACCAAGTCATTTAGAGCAGGAATATCCTCTGTTGCTCTTCCTTGTAGCAGGCGTTACACTATTGAGCTTTTTAACGGGTTTGCTGGTTCTCCCTCACTTATCTGAGGAACAAGAGGAAAGCAAGGATCACTTGATGCATATAGCGATTTTGAATGATGTAGCTACAGAATTAGAAAAAGAGCTAGACCATCACAAGAACAAACTTCCTCTGTATGCAGCTATTGACAATTACCATGGTCGGATTGAAAACCTCATCCTTAGTCAGGAAAATAAGAGAGCTCAAGAGGATTGGGAGGCTTTAAAACTCCTCATCTTGAGTATCGAAAGCGATGGTTTGGAGCAGGCTTACGAGGAAGTGAAAATCGGTGAGCGTGGTTATCAAGTTTATCAACGCTATCTGAAAAATATGGAGCAGAGTATCAATCGCAAGGTGGCTTCTCGCCTAACATATTACTTCCTTGTGTCGCTCCGTATCTTGCGTTTTCTCCTGCATGAATTGCTGACCTTTGGCCAAACCTTTCGTAGTTGGAATGACAAGGAGCAACGTCGCCTTCGAGCTATTGATTATGATCAAATATCTGAACTCTATCTGGAAAATACGGAGTTGATTATCGAAAGTTTGGAAAACCTCAAGGGGGTTTACAAGAGTTCTCTGATTAGTTTTATGCAAGAGTCTCGTCTGCGCGAGACGGCCATTATCGGAAGTGGTGCCTTTGTCGAACGTGTTATCAATCGTATTAAACCAAACAATATCGATGAAATGCTAAGAGGTTACTACCTAGAACGTAAGTTAATCTTTGAATACGAAGAGAAGAAATTGATTACGGCTAAGTATGCCAAGAAATTACGGCAAAATGTCAACAATCTTGAGAATTATTCTCTAAAAGAAGCCGCAAATACCCTACCCTATGATATGATGGAATTAGTCAGAAGAAATTAGTTTAGAAAATCAACTTGTATTAGGAGGATTGCAACATGAAAAAGTGGTGGAAAGAGCTGATGGAACGGCCCTTGTTGAAAGCTTTTTTACATTTCTATCAAACTTCCGATAGTGAACTGACCAGTGTTGCGGTTGCCTACTATTGGTTGGTTTCAATCTTCCCCTTGTTGATGATAGTGGTCAATATCTTGCCCTATTTTCAAATTCCGATTTCAAATTTTTTGCTCACCATCAAAGAATTTGTGCCGGATACAGTCTATGATGTGGTCGCAAAGATTGCCCGAGAAGTCCTAACCCAACCATCGACTGGTTTGCTGAGTTTTGCAGTCTTGTCTGCCCTTTGGACCTTCTCGAAATCGATGGATTTCCTCCAAAAAGCTTTTAATAAGGCCTATGGAGTGGCTAAGAGCCGAGGAATTATCTCCCATCAACTGATGAGTTTACTCGTCAGCTTTGGCTTGCAGCTTCTTTTTGCTCTAGCCTTATTTTTGAGTATGTTTGGTCGTATGTTGCTCAACCTGCTCAAAACTTACTGGCAATCAGACAGTCCTTTCTTTGATTACCTACAGGACTTTACAGGCCCTTTGATTTATGCCTTGCTCTTTGCCATCTTGGTCATGCTCTACTATTTCCTTCCAAATGTCAGAGTCCCTCGTATTCGCTACGTTTTTCCTGGTAGTATCTTTGTTTTGCTGACTCTTGTCTTTCTTTTGAATATCTTTTCTGTCTATTTCAATAACTATGTCAACCATCTAGTCGACGTCCGATTTTTCAGCTCCATTATCGTTGTTGTGATGATGTTCTGGTTTATTCTCATCGCAAAGATTTTGATTATCGGAGCAGTTATCAATGCCAGTGTACAGAGTTTGAAGGATCCAAAGTTTCGTGATAACACATTCTTTTCAAAAAATGAAGAATAAAAAAAGACGCTTTGTTTTCAAAGTGTCTTTTTGTTGCATTTGCAACAAAAATGTGCTATTCTATCATCATAGATGCGAGAGGAGGAAACATGTCGTTATTACGCGAAATCGGAATTATAGCCCGTGCCCTAGATTCTATTGCGAATATTGAGTTTCGTGATATTGAACTAGCTCGTGGGCAATATCTTTATTTAGTACGGATCAAGGAGAATCCAGGAATCATTCAAGAAGCCTTGTCGGATTTACTGAAGGTTGACCGTTCGACAGTTGCTCGTTCAGTAAAAAAACTGGAAGAAAAGGGATTAATAAAACAAGGAATGACCAGTACAAATCGGAAAAATAAAGAGTGGTTTGTCACTGAAAAAGGAGAGGCACTTTATCCTTTTATCCTTGCTGAACATCACTATTCAGAGAATTCTGCCCTAAAAGGATTTTCTAGGGAAGAGGCCAGAGAACTGGAGAGCCTACTAATTCGGGTTAGAAAAAATATTACAAGTGATTGGGATATGGTCAAAAAAGGCCAGAAAAGAAATTATTTATAATAAGAGGTGAAAGATGAAAGTTATCGTTGAAAATGAATTTTGGAGCTTGTTTCCAGAAGCACAGATTAGCGTTTTAGTAGTAAAGGGATTAGATAATACAGTTGATGAAAGCAAGGATCCCTATTTCAAAACCTTGCTAGATAAGGGAGCTAAACGAGCTGAGGATTTCATTTCGGATGAGAATTTTACTCAGAATGATGTCATTCAAGAATGGCGTCAGGCTTTCAGCAAGTTCAAAACGAAAAAGGGAGCACGCTCTTCTATAGAAGCTCTGCTTAAAAGGGTCAGTCAGGGAAGAGAGTTTAATCCCATCAATCCCTTAGTAGACATCTATAATAGTGTCTCTCTATCTTATGCTGTTCCCTGTGGTGGCGAAGATGTGAACAAGATTGTAGGCAATCTTCATCTTGGTCAGGCCAAGGGAGGAGAACCTTTCTTTCCACTAGGAGCTGAAAACGATGCTCCTGCACTTCCAGAAGAGCTGATCTATTATGATGATGAAGGAGCGGTTTGTCGCTGTCTCAACTGGAGAGAGGCGCAGAGAACCATGCTGACAGAAGCGACAAAAGATGCTGTCTTAGTGATTGAAGCGATTAATGCAGAACAGGCAAGACGTGCTCGGGCTGCCATGGAAGAATTACAGGACTTGGTAAAGGACTACTTTGGTGTTCAAGGCAAACTGGTTCATCTAACTTCTGAGTTCCCAGAAATTACACTTTAAACAGAAATAGCCCTGTCATCTCTTAGGAATAAAATTTCCTAAAGAAATGACGGAGCTATTTTTAATAGATAAACATGGCATCACCGAAACTGAAGAAACGGTAGCGTTCTTGAATAGCGTGGTGGTAAGCATCTAAGACTAATTCACGGCCTGCAAAGGCAGAAACCAACATGACCAGAGTTGATTTGGGTAGATGGAAGTTGGTTGAGAAGGCATCGACAACCTTCCACTCGTAACCAGGCTTGATAAAGATATTGGTCCAGCCAGAATCTGCTTGGATTTGCCCATCAAACTTGGAACCGATGGTTTCCAGTGTGCGGATCGAAGTAGTTCCAACAGCGATAACACGACCTCCATTTTCCTTGACAGAGCGAAGGGTGGCTGCGGCTTCATCAGAAAGTTGGTAGAACTCTGAGTGCATTTCGTGTTCGTCCAGATTGTCAACAGAAACGGGTCTAAAGGTTCCCAAACCAACGTGGAGCGTTAAATAAACCAAATGGACACCCTTGGCTTGGATTTCTGCTAGCAGTTCTTTAGTAAAGTGGAGACCAGCAGTCGGTGCTGCAGCAGAGCCACTTTCCTTAGCGTAGACCGTTTGATAGCGTTCACGGTCATCCAATTTTTCATGGATGTAGGGCGGTAGTGGCATTTCTCCCAGACTTTCCAAAACTTCTAGGAAAATTCCTTGGTATTCAAAACGAACAATGCGGCCGCCGTGGGTCAATTCCTCCGTAACGACAGCGCTAAGGCGACCATCACCAAAGCTGACGCGAGTACCGACCTTGAGGCGTTTGGCAGGTTTGGCTAGGACTTCCCACTCATCACCAGCAGTATTTTTGAGCAGGAGAAGCTCCACATGGCCTCCTGTTTCTTCCTTTTGGCCATAGAGGCGGGCAGGGAGAACGCGAGTGTCGTTCATGACAAGGGCATCACCAGGTTCCAGCATATCAATAATGGAGTGGAAGTGCTTATCCTGAAATTCTCCCGTCTCACGATTAACGATAAGGAGTTTAGAGGCATCTCGTTTTTCCAGTGGCGTTTGGGCAATCAAATCCTCAGGCAAGTGGAAATCAAAATCAGCTGTATTCATATATCTGTTCATTCTTTCTAACTTCTAATCTTATCCATTATAACACGTTTCAAGTTTGGACGCTCTTTTTTTGGAAATTAAATCGTTTTCACTTGACAAAAATTGGTCTATACCATATAATAAATATAGAAATATGGAGGATATAAAATGAAAGTTATAAAAGTTGAGAATCAAGTCGAAGGTGGAAAAGTAGCTTTTGAGATTTTGAAGGAAAAATTGGCCAATGGCGCTCAAACATTAGGACTTGCGACAGGAAGCAGTCCACTTGAATTTTACAAGGAAATCGTTGAGAGTGACCTTGATTTTTCAAATCTAACAAGTGTCAACCTTGATGAGTATGTAGGGCTTGATGGAGATAATCCACAGTCTTACCGTTACTTCATGCAAGAAAACTTGTTTAACCAAAAACCATTTAAAGAAAGTTTCTTGCCACGTGGTGTTAAGGATAATGCTGAAGAAGAAGTAGAACGCTACAACCAAATTTTGGCTGACCATCCTGTTGATTTGCAAATTTTGGGAATCGGTCGCAATGGACATATCGGCTTTAATGAGCCAGGTACTCCATTTGACAGTCAAACGCATCTAGTAGAACTTGACCAGTCTACCATCGAAGCCAATGCTCGCTTTTTTGACAAGATTGAAGACGTTCCAACTCAAGCCATTTCAATGGGAATTAAAAATATCTTAGATGCCAAGTCAATTATTCTCTTTGCTTATGGTGAGTCAAAAGCAGAAGCCATCGCTGGAACAGTATCAGGCCCAGTAACTGAAAGTCTACCAGCAAGTAGCCTCCAAAACCACCCTGATGTGACTATTATCGCAGATGCAGCAGCGCTCAGCTTACTTGAAAAATAAAAATTACAAGAACCACTTGCTCTTTGGAGTGAGTGGCTTTTTACTTCAAATGTTCACTATCCTGCTAAAGTGGTATAATATAGCTATACAGGGGAGACTCGAACTTTGATTTATATAATCGGTTTTATTTGTTTTTTACTTTTAATGTTACTGTTTTCTCGTCTCATTCAGCAATCAAAGAACCCTTCGGGCTTTCTAGGAAAACGAATGATGAAATTGTGGAATCGAGCCTATCTCCCCATGTTTGTATGGGCAATTCGTCATCTGGATAGGACATTTTACCCTGTAATCTTAGATGTAGGAGTTGGAAATGGCCGTTCAACCATCCTACTGAAAGAAACTTTTCCGCAAAGTACTATAACTGGAATCGATATTTCAGATGCTGCAGTAGCTCAAGCCCAACAGATAGAGATAACTAATTTAAATTTTGAACGAAGAGACGTTAGGGAGACAGGATTTTCTGATGAAAGTTTTGATTTAATCACAGCCTTTCAAACTCATTTTCATTGGCAGGACCTAGAGGCTTCTTTTATGGAACTTCGAAGAATACTCAAATCAGACGGGATACTTTTACTGGCTTGTGAATATAACAAGTTGTCTTACTTTTTACCAGAGGTCCAAAGCGAAGAAGCATTTAGAAGATTCTTGTTGTTAATAGGGTTTGAGCTCATAACTAGTCAAAGAAAGGAATCGTGGATTCTTTATAAAATTGTTAAACATTAATGGAGGTACAGTCATGAAACAATTATTTTTATGTTCATACTTTGCTGGAGTCAAAAAGCTTTTTAGCGATTATGCAAAGGAAAAGAATCTAGAAAACAAGGTTTTATTTATTCCTACGGCTGGGAACAAAGAGGATTATACTGCCTATATCGATGAGGCTCAGCAAACATTCAAAGATTTAGGATTTGAGATAGAGGTTTTAGATATTGCTTCTTGTGATCGAGAAACTGCACAGGCAAAGATTTTCCAAAGCAAGATTCTTTATATCTCAGGCGGGAATACCTTTTATTTATTGCAAGAATTAAAGAAAAAGCAACTCCTATCTCTTATCAAAGAGCAAATAAGAGATGGGCTGGTCTATGTGGGAGAATCAGCAGGGGCTATCATTGCAACCAAGGATATTGACTACAATAAGCTCATGGACGACAAGACGGTAGCGAAAGAGTTATCGGATACAGCAGGATTGGATGAAGTGGAGTTTTACATCCTTCCACATTATAGTGAGGAGCCTTTTACTGATAGTAGTAAGAAGACCTTTGAAACCTATAAAAATCAGCTCGACTTAATGCGAATGAACAATTCACAAGCTGTTATTGTAAATGGTGAAGAAAGAAAAGTTGTTTCTGAACAGGATTAAAATAATTTTTTTCGCTATTATGACATCTATTCTAATATGTTGTCCCTTTTAAAAAGAAAAGGGAAGATAATATAAGTTTATGGCAGTTTTTTCCTTGACATTTATTCATTTTGCGTGTAGAATAGAATAGATCTTGAACTTGAAGGGAGTGAAAAAAATGTCTAAAACAGTAGTACGTAAGAATGAATCTCTTGACGATGCACTTCGTCGTTTCAAACGTGCGGTTACTAAAGCTGGTACTCTTCAAGAAACACGCAAACGTGAATTCTATGAAAAACCTTCTGTAAAACGTAAACGTAAATCAGAAGCAGCTCGTAAACGTAAAAAATTCTAATTTGAAATGAAAGGCTAGAGAAATCTAGTCTTTTTCTTTTAAATAAATACTGTAAATCCTGCAAAAAAAGGAAACTTCCAACTACAATTTGATATAATAGTAGGGAGAACTCGATTGAAGGAGGAAATTATGTCGGTTTTAGTAAGAGAAGTCATTGAAAAGCTCAGACTAGATATTGTCTATGGTGAAGGCGAATTGCTTGAAAAAGAAATCAACACTGCGGACATTATGAGACCTGGTCTTGAAATGACGGGCTATTTTGATTACTATACTCCAGAACGGATTCAACTGTTAGGGATGAAGGAGTGGTCCTATTTGGTCGCTATGCCTGCCCATAACCGTTATCAAGTTTTGAAGAAAATGTTTCTACCTGAAACACCTGCTGTTATCGTTGCTCGTGGTTTGGTAGTGCCAGAAGAAATGTTGAAAGCTGCTAGAGAATGTAAGATTGCGATTTTAACCAGTCGAACATCAACTAGTCGTTTATCTGGAGAGTTATCTAGCTACCTTGATTCCCGTTTAGCTGAACGTACCAGCGTGCATGGTGTCTTGATGGACATCTATGGCATGGGTGTCTTGATCCAAGGGGATAGTGGTATCGGTAAGAGCGAGACAGGTCTTGAGCTTGTGAAACGCGGACACCGTTTGGTAGCAGATGACCGTGTAGATATCTTTGCCAAGGATGAAATGACCCTTTGGGGAGAGCCCGCTGAAATATTGAAGCATTTACTTGAGATTCGTGGAGTGGGTATTATTGACGTGATGAGTCTCTACGGAGCAAGTGCTGTAAAAGATTCTTCACAAGTCCAGTTGGCTGTTTACTTGGAAAATTATGATACCCATAAGACCTTTGACCGTCTAGGAAATAATGCCGAAGAACTAGAAGTTTCTGGTGTAACGATTCCACGTATCCGCATCCCAGTAAAAACAGGACGCAATATCTCAGTTGTTATTGAGGCGGCAGCCATGAACTATCGCGCTAAGGAAATGGGCTTTGATGCGACGCGTTTATTTGAAGAACGCTTGACTAATCTCATCTCCAAAAATGAGGTGAAAGATGATTAATCCAATTGCATTTGAAATCGGTCCTTTTTCCATTCGTTGGTATGCTTTGTGTATTGTGGCTGGATTGGTCTTGGCTGTCTACCTTGCCATGAAAGAAGCTCCTAAAAAGAAAATTCTATCAGATGATATTTTGGATTTTATCCTGATTGCTTTTCCGGTAGCTATTTTAGGTGCTAGACTATACTACGTACTCTTTCGTTTAGATTATTATCTGCAAAATCCAGGTGAAATCATCGCCATTTGGAATGGTGGTTTGGCCATTTATGGAGGTTTGATAGCGGGCGCTATTGTCCTTTATATCTTTGCAGATAGAAAGCTGATCAATACTTGGGATTTCTTAGATATTGCAGCTCCGAGCGTCATGGTTGCCCAGAGTTTAGGACGCTGGGGGAACTTCTTTAACCAAGAAGCCTACGGTGCAGCGGTAGATAGTCTGGATTATTTGCCGGGCTTCATCCGTGACCAGATGTACATTGATGGTAGCTACCGTCAGCCTACCTTCCTATATGAGTCGGTTTGGAATCTAATTGGATTTGCTTTGATTCTAATTTTTAGAAGAAAATTGAAGGGAATCAGACGCGGTCATATCACTGCTTTCTACTTGATTTGGTATGGCTTTGGCCGTATGATCATCGAAGGGATGCGGACGGATAGTCTCATGTTCTTTGGTCTGCGAGTTTCCCAATGGTTATCAGTTGTCCTTATCGGACTCGGTATTTTTATCATACTTTATCAAAATCGAAAGAAAGCCCCTTTCTATCATACAGAGGAGGAAAAATAAATGTTAGAAGTTGCATATATTCTTGTTGCGATTGCTTTGATTGTCTGTTTAGTCTATTTGACAATCACGATTCAAAAAGCAGGTCGTATGATTGATGAGACGGAGAAAACCATCAAAACATTGAGCTCAGATGTGAACGTTACCTTGCATCAGACTAATGAATTGTTGGCTAAGGTCAATGTGTTGGCAGATGATATCAATATCAAAGTTGCGACGATTGATCCACTCTTTACAGCTGTGGCGGACTTGTCAGAGTCAGTATCTGACCTCAATCAACATGCGCGTGTCTTGGGTAAAAAAGCCTCATCAGCTGGTTCAAAGACCATTAAGACAGGTGCAGGCTTGTCAGCTCTTCGTTTCGCAAGTAAAATTTTCAAAAAATAAAAAAGGAGAAATCTTATGGGTAAACTATCCTCAATCCTTTTAGGAACGGTTTCTGGTGCAGCTCTTGCTTTGTTTTTGACGAGTGACAAGGGCAAGCAAGTTTGTAGTCAAGCTCAGGATTTTCTGGATGACTTGAGAGAAGATCCAGAATACGCTAGAGAGCAGGTTTGTGAGAAACTAACTGAAGTGAAGGAACAGGCAAGGGACTTTGTGCTGAAAACAAAGGAACAAGTAGAATCTGGTGAAATCACTTTTGATAGTGTCCTTGACCAAGCTAAAAACTGTGCTCGACAAGCAACAGAAGCGTCAAAGGAAACCTTTAACAATCTCAAGGAGCAGTGGCAAGAACAGTCAGTAACTCCAGACGTTGCTGAAGACCAAGAAGAAATCATCATCGATATTACTGAAGTATAAAGTATCACCATCTCTAGTTCTTGGAGATGGTGATTTTTATCTGCAAGCCTGTCTTTGTGGTATAATAAATACTATGCAGAAAAAACCAATGTCCGCTTACGTGCATATTCCCTTTTGCACACAGATTTGTTATTATTGTGACTTTTCAAAAGTATTTATCAAGAATCAACCAGTAGATAGTTATTTGGAGCATCTACTAGAAGAGTTTCGTTCTTATGATATCCAAAAATTGCGAACCCTCTACATCGGAGGTGGGACGCCAACGGCTTTGTCAGCTCCGCAATTAGAAGTGCTCTTGGATGGCTTGACTAAAAATCTAGACTTGTCTGTCTTGGAAGAGTTGACCATTGAAGCTAATCCAGGCGACTTGGACGCAGATAAGATTGTGGTTTTGAAACAGTCGTCAGTCAATCGTGTTTCCTTGGGTGTGCAGACCTTTGATGACAAAATGCTGAAAAAGATTGGGCGCAGTCATTTGGAAAAGGATATTTATGAAAATATCGACCGCCTCAAATTGGCTGGTTTTGACAATATCTCCATCGATCTAATCTATGCTCTTCCAGGTCAAACTATGGCTCAGGTCAAGGACAATGTAGCTAAGGCTATCTCGCTTGATATTCCTCATATGAGCCTTTATAGCTTGATTTTGGAGAATCATACGGTCTTTATGAACCGCATGCGACGAGGGAAATTGCCCCTACCCAAGGAAGAGTTAGAAGCGGAGATGTTTGAGTACATCATCGCAGAACTGGAGCGAGCTGGTTTTGAGCATTATGAGATTTCCAATTTCTCTAAACCTAGCTTTGAAAGTCGCCACAATCTCATGTACTGGGACAATGCTGAGTATTATGGTATTGGTGCGGGTGCTTCAGGTTATGTGGACGGGGTGCGTTATAAAAACCACGGTCCTATCCGCCACTATCTCAATGCAGTAGAGGCAGGGAATGCTCGGATTACAGAAGAACACCTGAGTCAAAGGGAGCAGATGGAAGAAGAAATGTTCCTAGGACTCCGGAAAAAATCCGGGGTTTCCATGACACGATTTGAGGAAAAATTTGGACGGTCCTTTGATGGACTTTATGGCGAAATCATCAGAGACTTGGTTCAACAAGGCCTCATGCAGATAGATGGAGATCGTGTCCGAATGACAAAGAGAGGTCTCTTTTTAGGAGACACTGTAGCAGAACGATTTATTTTGGAGTAGAACAATGGGCTTAACTTATCAAATGAAAATGAAAATTCCTTTTGATATGGCGGACATGAACGGTCATATCAAACTTCCAGATGTGATTTTGCTGTCCCTGCAAGTATCAGGTATGCAGTCGATTGAATTGGGAGTTAGCGACAAGGATATGTTAGAACGTTACAATCTGGTCTGGATTATTACAGACTATGCGATTGACGTGGTTCGCTTGCCTCGCTTTGCTGAGGAGATTACGATTGAAACGGAAGCTTTGAGCTATAATCGTCTCTTTTGCTATCGTCGCTTCACCCTCTACGATGAAGCAGGCCAAGAAATCATTCGCATGGTAGCAACCTTTGTTCTCATGGACAGAGACAGTCGGAAAGTCCATGCTGTCGAACCGGAGATTGTTGCTCCTTACCAGTCTGAGTTTGATAAAAAACTGATCCGTGGGCCAAAGTACGCAAATCTAGAAGATCCAATCAGTAAAGGCTACCATGTTCGTTTTTACGACTTGGATATGAATGGTCATGTTAATAATAGTAAATACCTAGACTGGATTTTTGAGGTCATGGGAGCAGACTTTTTGACCAAGTATATTCCAAAGGAAATCAATCTCAAATATGTCAAAGAAGTGCGACCAGGTGGTATGATTGCTTCAGCATATGAACTCAAGGGACTAGAAAGCAAGCATCAGATCATCAGTGATGGCGAGATCAATGCCCAAGCTATGATTACATGGCAAGAAATTGAAGGCAATTAGAAAGGACTATATGGCTTATAAAGGTTATTTAATTGATTTAGACGGAACCATTTACAAGGGGAAAGACCGAATTCCCGCGGGTGAGGCTTTTGTGCATGAATTGCAAAAGCGAGAAATTCCCTATCTCTTTGTGACTAATAATACAACTCGAACTCCTGAGAGCGTTCAAGAGATGTTGGCTCAGAATTTTAATATCGACACGCCTCTTTCAACTGTCTACACGGCAACTCTAGCAACCATTGACTATATGAATGACTTGGGACTGGAAAAGACAGTCTATGTCATCGGTGAAGCAGGGCTCAAGGATGCCATTCAGGCGGCTGGTTATGTCGAAGACAAGGAAAATCCTGCCTATGTGGTAGTTGGACTGGACTGGCAAGTCGACTATGAAAAATTTGCGACAGCTACACTAGCTATTCAAAAAGGTGCTCATTTTATCGGAACTAATCCAGACCTCAATATTCCGACGGAACGTGGCCTTTTGCCTGGTGCTGGTTCATTGATAACCCTTCTTGAAGTGGCAACTCGGGTAAAACCAGTTTACATTGGGAAACCGAATGCTATCATTATGGATAAGGCAGTTGAGCACTTAGGTTTGAAAAGAGAAGACTTGCTCATGGTTGGAGACAACTACCTGACAGATATCCGAGCAGGGATTGATAATGGTATTCCGACGCTTTTAGTGACAACAGGTTTCACCAAAGCAGAAGAAGTGGCTGATCTGCCTATCGCACCAACTCATGTAGTTTCTAGCCTTGCGGAGTGGAATTTTGATGAAAACTAAACTGACCTTTTGGGGAAGTATGCTCTTTCTCCTCTCCCTTTCTATCCTACTGACTATTTATCTGGCTTGGATTTTCTATCCTTTGGAGATTCAGTGGCTGAACTTAGCGGATCGAGTCTATCTAAAATCCGAAACCATTCAGTACAACTTTCAAATTTTGATGAATTACCTGACCAATCCCTTTAGTCAGGTCTTAGAGATGCCTGATTTTCGTTCGTCAGTAGCAGGTCTGCACCACTTTGCGGTGGTGAAGAACCTCTTTCACTTGGTTCAGCTAGTCACGTTGGTGACACTGCCAAGTTTCTATTTCTTTGTTAAAAATATTGTAAAAAAAGGCTTCCTAGCACTCTATCGTAAAAGTATCCTGACTTTATTAGTTTTACCTTTGGTCATTGGACTTGTGGGAGTGTTGATTGGGTTCGAGCAATTTTTTACGCTTTTCCATCAGATTCTCTTTTGGGGAGATGATACTTGGCTTTTTGATCCAGCAAAGGATCGAGTTATTCTGATTTTACCAGAGACCTTCTTCCTCCATGCTTTCCTTCTCTTCTTTGGACTCTATGAAAGTTTCTTTGGCTTC
Organism: Streptococcus oralis; assembly: GCF_003943385.1. Lineage (GTDB taxonomy): Bacteria > Bacillota > Bacilli > Lactobacillales > Streptococcaceae > Streptococcus > Streptococcus oralis_CA. The sequence goes on along the minus strand of NZ_RJPI01000003.1, from coordinate 170,331 downwards.
CTTTATTTGAAAAGTCGTAGAATACTTTAATGTGTTGCATTGATAAAACAGTGATGAAGTTAAAAATTCTTACGAGGAGTGAATTAACTTCATTGGAATTGAGTAATTCGTTCGCATACAGTCTATTTTTCTAGAAAAAAATAGGCTTTTTTCTAGAAATTGCTAGTCAAGCGCTTTATTTTTTTGTATAATAAGAATAGCAAAGTATAGATAAAGAAGAGAAAAGCATGATTACACTATTTTTATCACCGAGCTGTACATCATGTCGTAAGGCAAAGGCCTGGTTAGAGACGCATAAAGTTCCTTTTGAGGAGCACAATATTATGACCAGTCCTTTAACAAGAAAAGAATTACAACATATTCTTTCCTTGACCGAAAATGGTACTGATGACATCATTTCAACTCGTTCAAAAATTTTCCAAAAATTGGATATTGATGTAGAGAGTATTTCGGTATCGGAGTTGCTTCAGTTGATTGAGCAATATCCTAGTCTTTTGCGTCGCCCAATTATTATAGATACCAAACGCATGCAGATCGGTTTTAATGAAGATGAGATTCGTGCTTTTCTCCCTCGTAGTTACCGTAAACAAGAACTAAAAGAAGCAACATTGAGAGCTGGTATTGGATAGATGAACAAACAGTATAGTTACCCACTAGATTTGTCGTGGAGCACTGAAGAACTTGCTTCAGTGCTTTCTTTTTTTAATGATGTTGAAGCTGCTTATGAAGGTAAGGTGGAGGCTAAAAAACTGCTAGAGTCTTACAAGGAATTCAAATTGGTCGTGCCAAGCAAGAGTGAAGAGAAACGTTTGGGACGAGAATTTGAAACAGTTAGTGGTTATTCGCTTTACCGAGCAGTTCAGGCTGCCAAGGAAAAAAGAGAAGGGAAGATTTCTCTTGGAAACTAAATTTGAATTTGCCAAACAGATTGTGCAAGAAGCTGCAGATTACATTTTGGCCCACATGAAAGAAGATTTGCAGGTTGAGCGAAAGTCTTCCCCTACAGACTTGGTGACGCGTTTGGATAAGGAGGTTCAGGATCTCTTAGTTCAGAGAATTTTGGCATCTTATCCAGAAGACCTGATTTGTGCGGAAGAGGGCTGTTTACGTGCTGCAGTCGGTCAAGGTTCCGTTTGGGTGATTGATCCCATTGACGGTACCAATAATTTTGTTGCCCAGCAGGAAGATTTTGCAGTTATGTTGGCCTATTTTGAAAATGGGGTTGGGAAATTTGGCGTCATTTATGATGTTATGAAAGGTGATTGTTACCATGGTGGTGGTGCCTTTCCTTCTTGCCGCAATAATGATCCCTTACCGCCTTTTAAAAAGAAACCTCTTAGAGAATTTTTAGTGGCTGGTAACTCAGCTATGTTTGAAACCAATGAGTGGGGCTTGGCAGATTTGGGCCGAGCAGCGTTGGGAGTCCGTGTCTATGGTAGTGCGGCCATTAGTTTTGCCAAGGTTTTATCGGGTCGCCTTCTGACTTATATTACCTACTTGCAGCCATGGGATTACGCTGCGGCCAGTATTTTAGGAGAAAGTCTGGGTTATCGCCTTCTTACGGTATCAGGTGAGCCCGCTGATTTTAAAACTCGTCAGCCTGTCATGATGGTGCCAATCGAGATGCAAGAAGAGATTCAGTCTTATATCTACGAAAGGAAAGAAAACTAAATGCAATTTCCAGAAGGATTTGTTGAAAAATATGAAGCGATACTAGAAGATGAGGCAAGAGATTTTCTTGCCTCTTTTAAGCAGGAAGCGGTTTCGGCTTTTCGGGTTAATCCCTTAAAAGAAAGTCAATTGTCGTTTGCGGATGCTATTCCAAATACACCTTGGGGACATTATGGCAAGGTCTCAGGGAAGTCACCGGAGCACGTGACGGGTCTCGTTTATTCACAAGAGCCTGCAGCCCAAATGGTGGCCCAGGTAGCTCAACCAAGCTCTGGTATGAAGGTCTTGGACTTGGCGGCAGCACCGGGTGGAAAATCCACTCAACTAGCAGCTTATCTGGCTAATCAAGGAGTCCTTGTCTCCAACGAAATTTCAAGCAAGCGTGCTAAAATTTTAGTGGAAAATATGGAGCGATTTGGAGCGACAAATGTTGTCGTGACCAATGAATCTGCTGACCGCTTAGCCAAGGTCTTTAAAGGTTATTTTGATGTGATTGTCCTTGATGCACCTTGCTCGGGTGAAGGGATGTTCCGTAAACAACCAGATGCCATGGACTATTGGAGTACCGATTATCCTAGCCAATGTGCCAGTCTCCAAAGAGAAATTTTAGAAGATGCAGTGACCATGCTTGCAGAAGGTGGCCGTTTGGTCTATTCGACCTGTACTTGGGCACCTGAGGAAAATGAAGAAATCGTCCACTGGTTGCTGGATACCTATGATTTTGAACTGCTTCCAGTCGAGCATGTGAATGGCATGGTAGCAGGAATTGATCTTCCTGAAACGGCTCGGATGTATCCTCATCATTTCAAGGGAGAAGGCCAGTTTGTTGCCCACCTGCAGTTTAAGGGACAAAATCCAGCACCTAAATTCAAGGCTAGCAAGAGCAATCTCAGTCGTGAGCAACTGGCTTTGTGGCAAGAATTTGCCCAAAAACACTTGCGGGTCAATCTAGCTGGTATCTTACAAACTTTTGGAGACCAACTCTATCTCTTGCCAGAGAGGCTACCTGATCTAGGGAAACTCAAAATTGCCCGAAATGGACTTCATCTGGGTACTTTTAAGAAGAAACGCTTCGAACCAAGCTTTGCTCTGGGATTAGCCTTAAAACCAAGTCAAGTTTTGCAAACAGTCGAAATCAAGGATGAGAATTTTGTAAAATATGTGGCTGGGGAGACAGTTCAGCTAGCTGAAAGTCTATCAAATGGATGGTATCAAGTCCTTGTTCATGGAAACGGATTAGGCTTTGCCAAGGTAACGGGAAATGTTTTGAAAAATTATTATCCAAAAGGGCTTAGATTCAAGTGAAAAAGCTAGTCAAAGAATCTATTCTATGTTATATTGGAAGTATGAGTTTTTTCTGATAGTCTTTCATTTTTACTTATATTATATGATGAACTGACTGCTCCTCAATGGGGCTTCCAGTCTATAAATCGTAAACCAAATCTTATCATCACTGATTGATATGATAGGAACAGAAAGAAATCAGAGCATTCATCATTATGTTCAAGGAGAAAAACAGTGAAAAAAAGAAAAAAGCTCGTCCTATCTCTTGCGACTCTTTTGCTTGCAGGTTTTCTAGCCGGATGTGCAAGCTGGATTGATCGTGGAGAAACCATGACAGCCGTCGGTTCAACTGCCCTTCAGCCTCTTGTCGAAGCGGCGGCAGATGAATTCGGTTCTAGAAACATCGGAAAAACAGTTAATGTTCAAGGTGGTGGATCGGGTACAGGACTATCCCAAGTCCAGTCTGGAGCAGTTGACATCGGGAACTCTGATGTCTTTGCAGAGGAAAAAGATGGAATCGATGCTTCGGCTCTAGTAGACCACAAGGTTGCAGTGGCTGGTCTTGCAGTGATTGTAAACAAGGAAGTGGATGTTGAAAATCTCACAACCGAGCAACTTCGTAAAATCTTTACAGGTGAAGTGACCAACTGGAAAGAAGTTGGGGGCAAAGACCTGGCGATTTCAATCATCAACCGAGCAGCAAGTTCTGGTTCACGAGCGACGTTTGACAATATCGTAATGAATGGCCAAGCGGCAATGCAGAGCCAAGAACAGGATTCTAATGGGATGGTCAAGTCAATTGTTTCGCAAACTCCAGGAGCCATTTCTTACCTGGCTTTTGCCTATGTAGATGACTCCGTGAAAAGCATGAAACTGAATGGGTATGAGCCTACGTCTGAAAATGTAACGACCAACAACTGGCCTTTGTGGTCTTATGAACATATGTACACACTTGGTCAGCCAAATGAGTTGGCAGCTGAATTTTTAAAATTCATTCTCTCAGACGAAGCCCAAACTGGAATTGTTAAGGGCATGGGCTATATCTCTATCAATGAAATGAAAGTCCAAAAGGATGCTTCAGGTACCGTTACAGCGGTAGAAGGAGGTCAATAATGAATCAAGAAGAACTATCTAAAAAATTACTCTCTCCTTCCAAGAACTCTCGTCTTGAGAAGTTTGGTAAGGGTTTGACCTTCACCTGCCTTTCATTGATTGTCATCATTGTGGCCATGATTTTGATTTTTGTAGCCCAAAAAGGCTTATCGACCTTCTTTGTCAATGGAGTGAACATCTTTGATTTCCTCTTTGGACAAACTTGGAATCCTTCAGGGAAACAATTTGGTGCCCTTCCGATGATTTTGGGTTCCTTTATTGTGACGATTTTATCGGCCCTCATCGCAACTCCCTTCGCTATTGGAGCTGCAGTCTTTATGACCGAAGTATCACCAAAAGGGGCAAAGATTTTGCAACCGGCCATTGAACTCCTCGTCGGGATTCCTTCAGTCGTCTATGGATTTATAGGTTTGCAAGTTGTGGTGCCTTTTGTCCGTAGCGTCTTTGGTGGAACTGGTTTTGGGATCTTGTCAGGGATTTTCGTTCTCTTTGTCATGATCCTACCAACTGTAACCTTTATGACAACAGACAGCTTGCGTGCTGTTCCTCGTCATTACCGTGAAGCTAGTTTGGCTATGGGAGCCACTCGTTGGCAAACCATCTGGCGTGTGACCTTGAAAGCAGCACGTTCAGGTATTTTCACTGCAGTGGTCTTTGGGATGGCGCGTGCCTTCGGTGAAGCCCTTGCTATTCAGATGGTGGTCGGAAACTCAGCAGTTATCCCAACCTCGTTAACAACACCAGCTGCGACTTTGACATCTGTATTGACTATGGGTATCGGAAATACCGTCATGGGAACGGTTGATAATAACGTTCTCTGGTCACTGGCTTTAGTCTTGCTCTTGATGAGTTTGGCCTTTAACAGTGTGATTAAATTGATTACGAAAGAAAGAGGAAAGAAAAACTATGCACGCTAAGAAATTAGATAAACTTGCAACAGCTGTCCTCTATACCATCGCGGGTATCATCGTGGCCATTTTGGCATCTTTGATTCTCTATATCTTGGTGAGAGGGTTACCGCATATCTCTTGGTCTTTCTTGACTGGGAAATCCTCCTCTTATCAAGCAGGTGGGGGGATTGGGATTCAGCTCTATAATTCCTTCTTCCTTTTGGTCATTACTTTGATTATTTCTGTTCCCCTGTCTATGGGAGCTGGCGTTTTTCTCGCTGAGTATGCCAAAAAAGGACCTGTGACCAATTTTATTCGTACCTGTATTGAGATTTTGTCTTCTCTACCATCAGTCGTTGTGGGTCTCTTTGGTTACTTGATCTTTGTAGTCCAGTTTGAGTATGGATTTTCAATCATTTCAGGTGCCTTGGCCTTGACGGTCTTTAACCTCCCTCAGATGACTCGAAATGTTGAGGACAGTTTAAAACACGTTCACCATACGCAACGTGAGGCTGGCTTAGCTCTTGGAATTTCTCGTTGGGAGACTGTGGTCCATGTCGTCATTCCAGAAGCCCTTCCAGGTATCGTAACGGGTGTTGTCTTGGCATCTGGCCGTATCTTTGGTGAGGCTGCCGCTCTTATCTATACGGCAGGACAATCCGCTCCAGCCCTTGACTGGTCTAACTGGAATATCCTCAGTGTGACCAGCCCAATCTCAATCTTCCGTCAAGCAGAAACCTTGGCTGTCCACATTTGGAAGGTCAACAGTGAAGGAACCATTCCTGATGCTACCATTGTATCAGCTGGTTCTGCCGCCGTGCTCCTCATCTTTATCTTGATTTTTAACTTTGGAGCACGCAAACTCGGAAGCTATTTACACAAGAAATTAACCGCTGCCTAAAGGAGAAGCCATGTCAAAATATAACTGGGATGAAAAGCATATCATCACCTTCCCTGAAGAAAAAGTGGCCCTCTCTACCAAGGATTTACATGTTTACTACGGTAAAAATGAATCCATCAAGGGCATCGATATGCAATTTGAAAAAAATAAAATTACAGCCTTGATTGGTCCTTCTGGATCTGGGAAATCTACTTATCTTCGTAGTCTCAATCGGATGAATGATACCATTGATATTGCCAAGGTCACAGGTCAAATCCTCTACCAAGGGATTGACGTTAATCGCCCAGAAATCAATGTCTATGAGATGCGCAAGCATATCGGAATGGTCTTCCAACGTCCAAATCCATTTGCCAAGTCTATCTATCGCAACATCACTTTTGCTCATGAATGTGCAGGTGTTAAGGACAAGAAAGTACTTGATGAAATTGTAGAAACCTCTCTAAGACAGGCTGCCCTTTGGGATCAGGTCAAAGACGACCTCCACAAATCAGCCTTGATGCTTTCTGGTGGTCAGCAGCAACGTCTCTGTATCGCTCGTGCCATCTCTGTCAAGCCAGACATTCTTTTGATGGATGAGCCTGCGTCAGCCTTGGATCCGATTGCAACAGCCCAGCTGGAAGAAACCATGTTGGAATTGAAGAAGGATTTTACCATCATCATCGTTACCCACAGTATGCAGCAGGCTGCGCGTGCAAGTGACTACACAGGATTTTTCTACTTGGGTGATTTGATTGAGTATGATAAGACATCCAATATTTTCCAAAATGCTAAGTTACAGTCAACCAATGACTATGTAACGGGACACTTTGGTTAGAAAGGAAACGGTATGTCAGAAGCGATTTTACAGGTGTCAGACCTGTCCGTTTATTACAATAAAAAGAAGGCCTTGAATAGTGTTTCCCTTTCTTTCCAACCTAAGGAAATAACAGCCTTGATTGGTCCCTCTGGATCAGGAAAGTCCACCCTACTCAAGGCCATCAACCGCATGGGCGATCTAAATCCTGAGGTGACAACAACGGGATCAGTAGTCTATAATGGTCACAATATCTACAGCCCCCGTACTGATACGGTTGAATTGCGTAAGGAAATCGGTATGGTCTTTCAACAGCCCAATCCCTTCCCTATGTCTATCTACGAAAATGTTGTCTATGGGCTACGTATCAATGGAGTCAAGGACAAGCAAGTCCTTGATGAAGCAGTAGAAAAGGCCTTGCAACGTGCTTCTATCTGGGATGAAGTAAAGGATCGTTTGCATGATTCGGCCATTGGTCTCTCAGGTGGACAACAACAACGTGTTTGTGTTGCTCGTGTCTTAGCAACCAGTCCAAAAATTATCCTCTTAGATGAACCAACATCAGCTTTGGATCCTATTTCTGCAGGTAAGATTGAGGAAACCTTGTATGGTCTGAAGGATAAATACACCATGCTCTTGGTAACGCGTTCGATGCAACAAGCCTCTCGTATCTCTGACAAGACAGGATTTTTCCTAGATGGGGATTTGATCGAGTTTAACGATACGAAGAAGATGTTCCTAGACCCACAAAACAAGGAAACAGAAGATTATATTACAGGAAAATTTGGATAAGGAGTTGAAAGATGTTACGATCTCAATTTGAAGAAGATTTGGAGAAATTGCACAACCAGTTCTATGCCATGGGACAGGAAGTGCTTTCACAAATCAATCGTACAGTACGTGCCTTTGTCACGCATGACCGTGATTTGGCAAAAGAAGTCATCGAAGACGATGCAGAAGTAAATGAATATGAAGTGAAGTTGGAAAAAAAATCATTTGAAATGATTGCCCTCCAACAACCTGTTTCGCAAGACCTTCGTACCGTCTTGACCGTTCTCAAGGCAGTTTCAGACGTGGAACGCATGGGAGATCATGCAGTGTCTATCGCTGAGGCGACCATTCGTATGAAGGGGGAGCAACGTATCCCTTCTGTTGAAGAAGAAATCAAAAAGATGGGACGCGACGTGAAAAACTTCGTCGAAGCAGCCCTAGATCTCTATCTCAACGGTTCTGTGGATCAAGCCTACGAAGTAGCAGCTATGGACGAAAAAATCAACCATTACTTTGATAGCATCCGTGATTTGGCTACAGAAGAAATTAGGAAAAATCCTGAAGCTATCGTTACAGGCCGTGATTACTTCCAGGTCATTTCCTTCTTGGAACGTATCGGAGACTACGCAAAAAATATCTGTGAATGGGTTGTTTACTTTGAAACAGGCAAGATTGTCGAACTATAAGAAACGGATTAAATATGCACTAAAAAGGCTAATCAACTCAGATTAGTCTTTATTTTTGAATAAAAAGGAATTTTTTGAAATGAAAATTCTGAAAATGTTGACAAGTATTTTCAAATAGGTTATAATTATTCAGAAATAACAGAAAGGTCGTTTATTTATGAAATTTAAGAAATGGATATTAGTTGTGTGTAGCATGCTTGCCAGTGTGGTTTTAGTAGCTTGCCAGTCAGGAACAGATAGTTCCCAGTCTGCTGTGGACACTATCAAACAAAAAGGCAAGCTAGTCGTTGCGACCAGCCCAGACTATGCACCATTTGAATTCCAATCCTTGGTAGATGGTAAAAACCAAGTGGTTGGTGCAGATATTGATATGGCTCAAGCGATTGCGGATGAACTTGGAGTTAAACTTGAAATCTCTAGCATGAGTTTTGACAATGTCTTGACCAGCCTTCAAACTGGAAAGGCTGACTTGGCTATTGCAGGAATTAGTGCCACAGATGAGAGAAAGGAAGTCTTTGACTTTTCAATTCCTTACTATGAAAACAAGATGAGTTTCTTGGTTAGAAAAGCCGATTTAGACAAATACAAGGATCTCTCAAATCTAGCAAGTGTCAATATCGCTGCTCAAAAGGGAACTGTGCCAGAAACCATGGTCAAGGAACAATTGCCAAATGCCCAGTTGACATCCTTGACCAATATGGGGGAAGCAGTCAATGAGTTGCAGGCTGGAAAAGTGGATGCTGTTCATATGGATGAACCAGTTGCTCTTAGCTACGCAGGTAAAAACTCAGACCTTGTCGTTGCATCTGTTAACTTGACAATGAAAGATGGCGAAGCCAATGCCGTTGCTATCAAGAAGGATCAATCAGACTTGAAAGCAGTAGTAGATAAGGTTATCCAAAAACTGAAAGATGACGGAACCTATCAAACTTATCTTGAAAAGGCAGCGAAACTAACAGAAGTTGAACAATAAAAAGAAAGCAGAGTTGGACTTTAATCCAATTCTGCTTTTATGTATTCTAATAGCTCTTCTAAATTTTCGAGAGAGACTTTGGCAAACTGATAAGGGCAGGCGTCCAAATAAGCCTTCTCAAAAAAGTCTAGTTTGAGTGAGCCGTGTTTCAAACTGGCAATCTTAGGATAGTTTCTCAAATCAAGCAGAAGGCCATCATGTAGAGGATAGTGGGGCAAGAGACAGGTGTTTTTTTCAAGTACTTCCTTTATCCGAGTCTGATAGTTCTCTTGAAGGGTCAATCGAGCCAGTCGATTTTTTTCAAATAACTGACTATCGATGTAAAGAGAGAGAGCCTTTTGCATGATAAGATTGCTGTCATAGTCCAGGATATTTTTGTAGGAAACAAATGCCTCTTTTAGGGTATTTGGGAGAATGAGAGCGGTAATACGAAGGGCTGGAAAGAGACTGGTTGAGAAGGATTTGATATAAATGACCCGATCCTCAGTATCCAGATAGTGGAAGGTTTGGCCCTTTCTAGGATCTAGGTCCCCTAAATAGTCATCCTCTACGATGTAAACACCATACTGGTTTGCTAGATCCAGAATAGCCCTTTTTTCCTGATCAGAATAGGAATGACCTAGGGGATAGTGGAAGCGAGGAATGGTATAGAAAAACTTGATTTTCCCAGATTTGAATTGTTTTTCCAGTTCTTCAAGGTTGATGCCATCAATTCGGCGTTCAATGGTCTGGTAGGCTAATCCTTGAGCGACCAAGAGACGATTCATCCGGTGGTAGGTCGGCTGTTCGACCAAAATCTCAGCTCCCTCGCTCGGAAAGTTAATCTGAGAAAGGATAAAGAGAGCTTGCTGGGTGCCAGAAGTTAGAACCAGTTGATCGGGTTTACAGTAGAGGGCTTGGTCAAAGAGGAGTTGATGGACAGATTGTCTGAGTTCCTCAAGGCCTTCTTGGCTTTCATAGTAGTTGAATAGGTAGTTTTCTCGGCCTATCAGGGTTTCGTTGACGCAGAGTCGGAAGTCGTCATAGGCACTGGCATGTTCGTCAGTGACTTCGATTTCCAAGTCTTGGTGCTGTCCTTGTTCCAGAACATAGTAGCCACTTTGGGGTTTGGCATAGAGGTATTGTTCATGGCGTAATTCCAGCAGGGCTCGTTGGATAGTGTCCTTGCTACAGTGGAAGTCTTGGCTCAGTTGACGGATGGAGGGAAGCCGGCTACCTGTTGGAAATTTTCCTGATTCGATACCTTTTTTGAGAAAGGAAACGACTGCTTGGTATTTACTTTCTTTCTTCATTCCAGACCTCCCTTGATTTTGTTACATTGTACCTTTTTTTTGCCTACTTGGCAATGGGAAAAGTATTTCTCCCTTTCACAACTAGGAGCAAATGTGGTATACTTAGAAAGTATGATGATTCATTGAAAAGAAGATAAGAAAGAGAATGGATAGAAAAGTGCAGGAACCGGTAAAATTATTTCAATACAATACTCTAGGTGCCCTAATGGCTGGTCTCTATGGTGGAACTATGACAGTGGGAGAATTGTTGGAACATGGCGACCTTGGTTTGGGAACCCTTGATTCGATTGATGGGGAGTTGATTGTCCTTGATGGCAAGGCTTATCAAGCTAAAGGTTCAGGGGAGCAACCTGAAATTGTAGAAGTTGCACCTGATGCCCTTATCCCTTATGCAGCAGTGGTCCCTCATCAGGCAGAAGTGATTTTCCGCCAGCGCTTTGAGATGACGGACAAGGAATTAGAAAAGCGGATTGAGTCCTACTATGATGGGGAAAATCTCTTTCGATCCATCAAGATTCATGGGGAATTCGCCCACATGCATGTACGGATGATTCCCAAATCCACACCTGACACCAAGTTTGCTGAGGTTGCTACCCATCAGCCTGAATATAGTCGTGAAAATGTATCGGGAACCATTGTTGGATTTTGGACACCGGAGATTTTCCATGGGGTCAGTGTGGCGGGTTACCATTTGCACTTTATCTCAGATGATTTGACTTTTGGTGGGCATGTGATGGACTTTGTTATCAAAGAAGGAATGATTGAGGTGGGAGCAGTTGACCAATTGGACCAACGTTTTCCAGTCCAAGATCGCCAGTATTTATTTGCTAAATTTAATGTTGACGAGATGAAGAAAGACATTGACAAGTCAGAATAGGAGAAGAAGATGACACTACATATTATCCTTACTATGATCGCTTTGGTTTTAGTCCTAGTGGGTGGGACTTGGTACGCCAAAAAACGCTTTAAGATTTCTCTTGCAGTGATGGGCTTGGGGGCAATCGCATTTTTCGTTTCTTCTCAAGTGTTAGAGAAGATGGTCCACTTCCTAGTTCTTCAACCGCAAAAAGACGGAACGATTTCGCTCATGCAAGAGCAACCCTTCCTATACGTTCTTTACGCGATCGCCATGGCAGCACTCTTTGAGGAAACTGCCCGCCTTGTCTTTTTTAAATGGTTGGAGAAAAAGAGAAGTCTAGAAGATAGAGATGCTTTGGCTTATGGTTTGGGACATGGGGGCTTGGAGATGCTCTATCTCGGAATGGGAAGCTTGATCAGTCTTTTGATTCTCTTTTCACTCATCCAGACTTCAAATACTGATGTAGCCAATCTCCTTCCACAGTCTACACTCGAAACGGTCCAGTCTCTTTCTGTTTGGCAGGTTTATTTGCTAGGAGTTGAGCGCGTACTTGCCTTGGTTCTCCAAATCGGTCTTTCCATCTGGGTTTATCAAAGTGTTAGCCAAAAGAAATGGATCTACCTAGTTGCTGCCTATGGTTTGCATGCCTTGTTTGACTTGGCTCCAGCCTTATCTCAGGTGGGATGGATTGCAAATCCGCTTCTAGTTGAGTTTATTCTTCTCGTAGAACTTTTAGTCTTTATCTGGCTGACAAAATCTACATTTTGGAAAAAATCATCATAAAAAGAGGGAAACCTCTTTTTTTAACGCAATGCTTTGACACCAAGAATTTTCCTGTCGTCAAAAGCCCTTAAAAATGGTATAATGAAATGACTTTACAAAAGGATGAGAGATATGACATTCGTAACTAAAATACAAGAACAATTAGAAGGAATCGATATTCGTTTTAAGGAACCCTTGAAGACTTATACCTATACCAAGGTAGGAGGTCGAGCGGATTATCTAGTTTTGCCACGCAATCGCTATGAGATGGCGCGTGTTGTCCAATTTGCCAATCAGGAGAATATTCCTTGGATGGTGCTAGGAAATGCCAGCAATATCATCGTTCGTGAAGGTGGAATCCGTGGTTTTGTTATCTTGTGTGACAAACTCAATAACGTTTCAGTTGATGGTTACACTATTGAAGCAGAAGCTGGTGCTAACTTGATTGAAACAACACGCATTGCCCTTCGTCATAGTTTGACTGGTTTTGAGTTTGCTTGCGGGATTCCAGGGAGCGTAGGTGGCGCTGTATTTATGAATGCGGGTGCCTATGGAGGAGAGATTGCTCACATCTTGCAGTCTTGTAAGATTCTGACCAAGGAAGGGGAAATCGAAACCTTGTCAGCCAAGGATTTGGCTTTTGGTTACCGCCATTCAGCTATTCAGGATTCTGGGGCCATTGTCTTGTCAGCTAAATTTGCCCTAGCTCCAGGAAATCATCAGGCTATCAAACAGGAAATGGATCGCTTGACGCATCTCCGTGAACTCAAACAACCTCTAGAATACCCATCTTGTGGTTCAGTCTTTAAGCGTCCAGTGGGGCATTTTGCAGGTCAGTTGATTTCAGAGGCTGGATTGAAAGGCTATCGTATCGGTGGTGTTGAAGTATCTGAAAAGCACGCTGGTTTCATGATCAATGTTGCTAACGGAACAGCTAAAGACTACGAGGACTTGATTCAATCTGTTATTGAAAAGGTAAAGGAACATTCAGGCGTCACCCTTGAGAGGGAAGTCCGAATCCTGGGTGAGAAGGAGTAAGGTTTCACCAGAATAGCTGCTGCTATGTCAATGGAAAGGGGGTGAAAGCCTATCGGTAGCGAAGATATATGCAGGTGGTTTTACTCCCTGCAAGAGGTAGTGGCGGCCTGACAGAGCCCTGATCTGTTAATTTATGAAAAAGAAGGAATTTATGCCAATTGAAAAAACCAATTATCGAATTCAAAAACGTCTCTAAAGTTTTTGAAGACAGCAACACCAAGGTTCTCAAAGATATTAACTTTGAGTTGGAAGAGGGGAAATTCTATACTCTTTTAGGCGCATCTGGTTCTGGGAAATCAACTATCCTGAATATTATTGCAGGTTTACTGGATGCGACGACAGGAGATATTTTGTTGGATGGGGTACGGATCAACGACATTCCAACCAACAAGCGAGACGTCCATACGGTCTTCCAATCCTATGCCTTGTTTCCACATATGAATGTGTTTGAAAATGTTGCCTTTCCGCTCCGCTTACGTAAAATCGACAAGAAAGAAATTGAGCAACGCGTAGCGGAAGTTCTCAAGATGGTTCAGTTGGAAGGTTATGAAAAACGTTCCATCCGTAAACTCTCTGGAGGACAACGTCAGCGTGTGGCCATTGCCCGTGCTATTATCAACCAACCTCGTGTGGTTTTGTTGGATGAGCCCTTGTCAGCGCTGGATTTGAAGTTGCGAACAGACATGCAGTACGAACTGCGTGAACTGCAACAACGATTGGGGATTACCTTTGTCTTTGTCACTCACGATCAGGAGGAAGCCTTGGCTATGAGTGACTGGATTTTTGTTATGAATGATGGCGAGATTGTTCAGTCTGGAACGCCTGTGGACATCTACGATGAGCCGATCAACCACTTTGTTGCCACCTTTATCGGTGAGTCCAACATCTTGCCAGGAAACATGATTGAGGACTACTTGGTCGAGTTCAATGGCAAACGCTTTGAAGCGGTCGACGGGGGGATGAAGCCAAATGAGCCTGTTGAGGTTGTCATTCGTCCAGAAGACTTGCGCATTACCCTTCCTGAAGAAGGCAAGCTCCAAGTTAAGGTTGATACCCAGCTTTTCCGTGGGGTTCACTACGAGATTATCGCCTATGATGAACTCGGAAATGAATGGATGATCCACTCGACTCGTAAGGCCATTGTGGGTGAGGAAATCGGTCTGGACTTTGAACCAGAAGACATCCACATCATGCGTCTTAACGAAACTGAAGAAGAGTTTGATGCTCGTATCGAGGAGTATGTAGAAATCGAAGAGCAAGAAGCAGGTCTGATTAACGCGATTGAGGAGGAAAGAGATGAAGAAAACAACCTCTAAACTCTTTGTAGTGCCCTACATGCTTTGGATTGCCCTCTTTGTCCTCGCACCCTTGGTCTTGATTTTCGGTCAATCCTTTTTCAACATTGAAGGCCAGTTCAGTTTAGAAAACTATAAATCTTACTTTGCGTCACAAAACTTAACCTACCTTAAGATGAGCTTCAACTCTGTGCTCTATGCGGGGATTGTAACCATGGTGACGCTTCTCATCAGCTATCCGACAGCCCTCTTTTTGACTCGTCTCAAGCACCGTCAGCTCTGGCTCATGCTGATTATCCTGCCAACATGGATCAACCTGCTCCTCAAGGCCTATGCCTTTATCGGGATTTTTGGTCAAGATGGCTCTATTAACCAATTCTTGGAATTCATCGGAATCGGTTCGCAGCAGTTGCTCTTTACGGATTTCTCCTTTATCTTTGTAGCAAGCTATATCGAGCTTCCCTTTATGATTTTGCCGATCTTCAATGTCTTGGACGATATGGATAACAATCTTATCAATGCCAGCTATGACCTCGGTGCGACCAAGTGGGAGACCTTCCGCCATGTCATCTTCCCTCTGTCTATGAACGGAGTGAGAAGTGGGGTTCAGTCGGTCTTTATCCCTAGCTTGAGTCTCTTCATGTTGACCCGTTTGATTGGTGGGAACCGCGTTATTACCTTGGGAACGGCTATCGAGCAGAACTTCCTGACCAATGACAACTACGGTATGGGTTCTACCATTGGTGTGATCCTCATCCTGACTATGTTCATCACCATGTGGGTGACTAAGGAAAGGAGAGAACGATGAAAAAATTTGCCAATCTCTACCTAGCCTTTGTCTTCATCATCCTATATTTGCCAATCTTTTACTTGATTGGCTATGCCTTTAATGCTGGCGATGATATGAACAGCTTTACTGGTTTTAGCTTGAGCCATTTTAAAACCATGTTTGGTGATGGTCGTCTCATGTTGATCCTCACCCAGACCTTCTTCTTGGCCTTTTTATCAGCCTTGATAGCGACCATTATCGGTACTTTCGGTGCCATCTATATCTACCAGTCTCGTAAGAAATACCAAGAAGCCTTTTTATCACTCAATAATATCCTCATGGTTGCGCCTGACGTTATGATTGGTGCCAGCTTCTTGATTCTCTTTACCCAGCTGAAGTTTTCACTTGGCTTTTTGACGGTTCTATCTAGTCACGTGGCCTTTTCCATCCCTATCGTGGTTTTGATGGTCTTGCCTCGTCTCAAGGAGATGAATGGAGACATGATTCACGCTGCTTATGACTTAGGTGCCAGCCAGTTTCAAATGTTCAAGGAAATTATGTTGCCATATCTAACACCGTCTATCATCGCAGGTTATTTCATGGCCTTTACCTATTCGCTGGATGACTTTGCCGTGACCTTCTTTGTAACGGGAAATGGCTTTTCAACCCTGTCAGTTGAGATCTACTCTCGAGCTCGTAAAGGGATTTCGCTAGAAATCAATGCCCTGTCTGCACTCGTCTTTCTCTTTAGTATTATCCTAGTTGTAGGCTATTACTTTATCTCACGTGAGAAGGAGGAGCAAGCATGAAAAAACTCTATTCATTTTTAGTAGGAATTGCAGCGATTATCCTTGTCTTGTGGGGAATTGCGACGCATTTAGATAGTAAAATCAATAGTCGAGATAGTCAAAAACTGGTTATCTACAACTGGGGAGACTACATTGATCCTGAACTCTTGGAGCAATTCACAGAAGAAACAGGGATCCAAGTCCAGTATGAAACCTTTGACTCCAACGAAGCCATGTACACTAAGATCAAGCAAGGCGGAACAACCTACGATATTGCTATTCCAAGTGAGTACATGATCAACAAGATGAAGGACGAAGATCTCTTGATTCCACTTGATTATTCAAAAATTGAAGGAATCGAAAATATCGGACCAGAGTTTCTCAACCAGTCCTTTGATCCAGGCAATAAATTCTCCATCCCTTACTTCTGGGGGACCTTGGGAATTGTCTACAATGAAACCATGGTAGATGAGGCGCCTGAGCATTGGGATGACCTCTGGAAACCAGAATACAAGGATTCCATCATGCTCTTTGATGGGGCGCGTGAGGTGCTGGGACTCGGGCTTAACTCACTTGGTTACAGTCTCAACTCTAAGGATCCTCAGCAGTTGGAAGAGACAGTGGATAAGCTCTACAAACTGACTCCAAATATCAAGGCCATCGTTGCCGACGAGATGAAGGGTTACATGATTCAGAACAATGCGGCCATCGGCGTGACCTTCTCTGGGGAAGCCAGCCAGATGTTGGAGAAAAATCCTAACCTCAAGTATGTCGTTCCGACTGAGGCCAGCAATCTCTGGTTTGATAATATGGTCATTCCAAAAACCGTGAAAAATCAAGATGCAGCCTACGCCTTTATCAACTTTATGTTGAAACCCGACAATGCTCTGAAAAATGCCGAGTATGTCGGCTATGCAACACCAAATAACACAGCCAAGGAACTGCTCCCAGAGGAAACCAAGGAAGACAAATCCTTCTATCCAGACGCTGATACCATGAAAAACCTAGAAGTTTATGAGAAGTTTGACCATAAATGGACAGGCAAATATAGCGACCTCTTCCTACAGTTTAAAATGTATCGGAAGTAGGAGTTAGCAGTTATGAAACGAATCAGTCAAGCTGGTTCGTTTTCTTAATAGAAGTTAACTTTTACAGCCTTATCTTTTTCTATTCTAGTTGCTTATTTGCTTGTCTAGTAGTATACTAAGCTTAACCTTACAGAAAGCGGAAACAAATAATGAAACTGTCTACTTTTTTCAAAAAAAGTTATTGGCCAACCTTTTTGATTGTTAACGAAACAATTATACTATTCCATTTAAAGGACGGCTTGGATCGATAATACCTAACAACTGATTCCATACATTTGGTGATAGGTTACTTTATATTTGCAAATATTTTCGTATTTATGTATAGCAATTCGAAAACTTGGGATAAAAGTTGGGATAAAAAGAAAAATGGTAGTAAGAAAAAATATATCCTGAAAAAGTAATTGGAGATGTAGGGAATTGGTCTGATTCAATGGAGATGATTTCCAGTTGACGCAGAACCCAAAAAACGATATAATAATAAAGTTGAGAATTGATTTTCAGTCATCTTAGTCCAGAGAAATGGCGGTGCTGCGAGCCATCTAAGGTAGGAAGTCATGCTACTCAATCACACAATTGCATAAGAACAAGAGAATGACAAGTTCATTGAATGAAGGTGGTACCGCGGTTTTTCGCCCTTCGTGATGTGAACTTGTCTTTTGATTTTTGGAGGTGTTTATGAAGACATTTCTCGTGAAACAAAAATTTCGTCTTGGAGGCGAACGTTTTGATATCAAGGATGACAGAGGAGTAGTGAACTATCAGGTGGAGGGCTCTTTTTTCCAAATTCCTAAGACCTTTACCATCTATGATGCCTATGGTGAGCAAGTCAGTGAGATTAGTAAAGAATTTTTCACTTTGCTTCCTCGCTTTACTATCCAGTTACGAAACGGTTCCAGTTTCGTCATTCGTAAGAAGTTGACTTTCTTTCGAGATAAGTATGAGTTTGATGATCTAGGGCTTCGTATCGAGGGCAATATCTGGGATTTGAATTTCAAATTGCTGGATGACCGCGACCAAGTGATTGCCGAGATTCGGAAAGAGATTTTCCATTTGACCTCAACTTACAACGTAACCGTCTATGAAGACTCGTATGCAGATTTGGTCATTTCCCTCTGTGTCGCGATTGACTATGTGGAGATGCTGGAAAGCCAATCAAATTAAACAAGTAAATAAGGAGATATTATGAAACAACTATCTAGTGCTCAAGTTCGCCAAATGTGGCTAGATTTCTGGGCAAGTAAAGGCCACTCTGTAGAACCATCAGTGAGCTTGGTTCCAGTAAACGACCCAACTCTTTTGTGGATCAACTCTGGGGTAGCAACTCTTAAGAAATACTTTGACGGAACCATCATTCCTGAAAATCCACGTATTACCAATGCGCAAAAAGCCATCCGTACTAACGACATCGAAAACGTAGGGAAGACTGCGCGTCACCATACCATGTTTGAAATGTTGGGGAACTTCTCTATCGGTGATTACTTCCGTGACGAAGCCATCACTTGGGCTTACGAGCTTTTGACAAGTCCAGAATGGTTCGATTTCCCAGCTGAAAAACTTTATATGACCTACTATCCTGAAGATAAGGATTCTTACAACCGCTGGATTGAAGTAGGAGTGGATCCAAGCCACTTGATTCCAATTGAGGATAACTTCTGGGAAATCGGTGCGGGGCCTTCTGGACCTGATACAGAGATTTTCTTTGACCGTGGAGAAGCATTTGATCCAGAAAATATCGGTATTCGCCTGCTTGCAGAAGATATCGAAAACGACCGTTATATCGAAATCTGGAACATCGTTTTGTCACAATTTAACGCTGACCCTGCTGTTCCTCGTAGCGAGTACAAGGAATTGCCACACAAGAACATTGATACGGGCGCTGGTTTGGAGCGTTTGGTGGCTGTTATCCAAGGGGCTAAGACAAACTTTGAAACTGACCTCTTCATGCCGATCATTCGTGAAGTTGAGAAATTGTCAGGTAAGGTCTACGACCAAGATGGCGACAACATGAGCTTTAAGGTCATTGCGGACCATATTCGTTCTTTGTCATTTGCCATCGGTGATGGTGCCCTTCCAGGAAATGAAGGTCGTGGTTATGTCCTTCGTCGTCTTCTCCGTCGTGCTTCTATGCACGGCCAAAAATTGGGTATCAATGAGCCTTTCCTTTACAAACTCGTTCCAACTGTTGGAAAAATCATGGAAAGCTACTACCCAGAAGTGCTTGAAAAACGGGACTTTATTGAAAAAATTGTGAAGAACGAGGAAGAGTCATTTGCCCGTACCCTTCATTCAGGTCAACACTTTGCAGAAACCATTGTAGCTGATTTGAAAGCGAAAGGTCAAAACGTTATCGCGGGGCAAGATGTCTTCAAACTCTACGACACATATGGATTCCCAGTTGAATTGACAGAAGAAATTGCTGAAGAAGCTGGGATGACTGTAGACCGTGAAAATTTTGAAGCAGCCATGAAAGAGCAGCAAGAACGTGCGCGTGCGTCTGCTGTTAAGGGTGGCTCAATGGGAATGCAAAATGAAACCCTCCAAAACATTACAGTGGAAAGTGTCTTCAACTACAATGCTAGTCAATTGCCTTCTAAGTTGGTGGCTATCGTAGCTGAAAACGCTGAAGTAGAAGCTGTTTCTGAAGGAACTGCCTCTCTGATCTTTGCAGAGACTCCATTCTACGCTGAAATGGGTGGACAAGTAGCTGACCATGGTCAAATCTTGGATGCTGCAGGAAACCTTGTGGCTACTGTGACAGATGTTCAAAAAGCACCAAATGGACAACCACTCCATACCGTTGAAGTTCTTGCTCCTCTTGCTTTGAACCAAGAATACACTTTGGCAATTGATACCAATCGTCGTCATCGTGTCATGAAGAACCACACAGCGACTCACTTGCTCCATGCGGCTCTTCACAATATCCTTGGTCACCATGCGACTCAAGCAGGATCTCTTAATGAAGTAGAATTCCTCCGCTTTGACTTCACGCATTTCCAAGCCGTAACTCCTGAAGAGTTGCGCGCCATTGAACAACAAGTCAATGAGAAAATTTGGGAAGCAATTGCAGTTAAGACAGTTGAGACAGATATTGACACAGCTAAGGAAATGGGAGCTATGGCCCTCTTTGGTGAGAAGTATGGCAAGGAAGTCCGTGTTGTGACTATCGGTGACTACTCTGTGGAACTCTGTGGTGGTACCCACGTTGGCAACACTTCTGAAATTGGCCTCTTCAAGATTGTCAAGGAAGAAGGGATCGGATCAGGAACTCGTCGTATCTTGGCAGTGACTGGTAAGGAAGCCTTTGGAGCTTATCGTGAACAAGAAGATGCACTGAAAGCAGTCGCAGCAACCTTGAAAGCCCCTCAACTCAAAGAAGTACCTCACAAAGTCGAAGGACTTCAAGAGCAACTCCGTCAATTGCAAAAAGAAAATGCTGAATTGAAGGAAAAAGCGGCAGCCGCAGCAGCAGGTGATGTCTTCAAGAATGTTCAAGAAGCAAACGGACACCGTTACATTGCTAGTCAAGTTTCTGTATCAGATGCAGGTGCCCTTCGTACCTTTGCGGATAACTGGAAGCAAAAAGACTACTCTGATGTGCTTGTTCTTGTCGCAACAATCGGTGACAAGGTCAACCTTCTTGTAGCCAGCAAGACAAAAGACATCCACGCAGGTAACTTGGTTAAAGAATTGGCTCCAATCGTCGATGGACGTGGTGGTGGTAAAGCAGACATGGCCATGGCAGGAGGAAGCAACCAAGCGAAGATCCAAGAATTATTGGATGCCGTAGCAGGTAAATTGTAAGAAAACATTTAGGATCTATCCACTTGGGTAGATCTTTTTGCATACACAAAAAAGCCAAATCTGGTTGGATTTGGCTTGTAACTGATAGATTTATTTAACTGCCCAGACACTGACTGAACCTGCTGCTACTGGAAATTCTCCATAACCGTCAGCATTGATAGTGACTTGTGCTGAATGACTTTCAAGGAGATCAACAAAGGTTTGGCCAGCCCATTCTTGACCGACAAACATGGACTTGCTGTTTTCTTGGTCGTTTGAGATAAGGACAGCGATTGGTGATTGTTTTTCAGCACCTGAACGAACCCATCCGATACAGTTGGCATCATCAAAGTAGTCTGTTTGCTCTCCATAAGCCAAGTCTTTTCGGATGACTAGGAGATGGTCAAGAACTTCTTTGAAATCTTCTTGGGCATATTGCCCTGAAATGCCGTAATAGTCTCCATAAAAGACACATGGAAGGCCTTGCTCACGAAGAAGGATGAGGGCGTAGGCTGCAGGTTTAAACCATTCTTGGACGGTTGATTCAAGTGCCTGTCCTCTTTGAGTATCATGATTGTCCACGAAAGTGACAGCCTTATCAGGTTTGATTTCCACTAAACTATCGTTAAAAATACTACGAAGGTCGTAGCTTGATCCAGCTTGACTGGCTTCAAAGAGGTTTTGGTGGAGACGAACATCGACAAGGTCAAAACGTTCTTCTATTTTCTCGAGATAGTCTAGGTTAGCTTCCTTGTCTGGATTCCAAAACTCACCAAAAACATAGAAATCTTCACCGTATTTTTCCTTCATATCTCGGATAAAATTGCCCATAAAGAAGGAGTCAATGTGTTTAACGGCATCCAAGCGGAATCCTGCCACACCAGTTGTTTCCATGAACCAGTCAGCCCAGTCATAGATATTTTGGATGACTTCAGGGTGTTTAAAGTCCAGGTCAGCGTACATGAGGTAGTCGTAGTTGCCGTTTTCGTTATCCACCAATTCCTCATTTGCCCAACCTTTATTGTCTCCTTGGATTAGGTAAATGCCAGACTTACGGCGTTTGGCATCGTAGTCTGTACCTGTAAAGTGGTACCAGTGCCATTCAAAGTCATTATAGGTTTTCTGACGTCCATCAAAAGTGAAGTGGGTCCATCCGTTGATAGTAAAGGGCTCACTTAATTGAACTGTACGGTCCTCGGGATCGACTTCGATAACTTGAAAGGCTTCTAATTTATCTGCTGCAGCCTTGTGATTAAGAACGATGTCAGCCATTGGTTGGATTCCGTGATCCTTGAGAGTCTGAATCGTTTGGAGATAATCTTCCTTAAAACCATACTTAGTACGAACAGTCCCTTTTTGGTTAAATTCACCCAGATCAAAAAGATCATAAACGCCATAGCCAACATCTTTTTCATTGGTTGCCTTGAAGGCAGGTGGCATCCAGACATGACTGATACCGAGATTTGCTAGGTGTTCTGCGTCATCTGCCAATCGTGTCCAGTGTTGTCCGTCGTGGGGCAGATACCACTCAAAGTATTGCATAAGTGTCTGATTTTGCATTGTTTTTCCTCTTACTTATCAATGATGTGTTATATTCTACCATAAAGTCCAAAACTACGCAAACGTTTGCGCAAATTTTCTCTACTCATTTCTAGAAATGTCTATTTTTAGAGAATGACCATTATCTTTTCATTGGTTAGGAAAGAAGGATTAGAAAAAATGAATTGACTAAACTTTTTTTAACAAAAATAACACTTAGTAAACTAAAGTAAAAATGGAGAAACGCTTTCTATTTTGAGAATTGTCACAAAATTTGCTATAATAGTAGCTATGAATAGAATTAGGGTCAGCAGACGTGTTGAAAAAAAGCTAGCTAAGGGTCTAGTTCTTTTGGAAGCAAGTGATTTAACAGATATTGATCTGACGGATCAGTCAGTAGAAGTTCTTAGTCAAGACGGGAAGTTTTTAGGGAGTGCCTATCTTTCTCAGCAGAACAAGGGCATTGGCTGGTTGGTCAGCAAGGAAAAGGTTGGTTTCAACCAATCCTTCTTTGAAATCCTGTTTCGTAAGGCTAAGGAAGCTAGAAAGCCTTATTATCAAGATGACTTGACTACTGCCTTTCGCCTTTTTAACCAAGAGGGGGATGGTTTTGGTGGTCTGACTGTTGATCTCTATGGAGATTATGCTGTCTTTTCTTGGTACAACTCCTTTGTTTACCAGATTCGTAAGCTGATCGTAAAGGCTTTTAAGGAAGTTTTTCCTGAGGTCTTGGGGGCTTATGAAAAGATTCGTTTTAAAGGTCAAAACTACGAGTCTGCCTATGTTTATGGTGAGGAAGCGCCAGATTACTTTACTGTTCTTGAGAATGGCGTGCTCTATCAAGTCTTTATGAATGATGGCTTGATGACCGGGATTTTCCTAGACCAGCATGAGGTTCGTGGGAGTCTGGTTGACGGTCTAGCCATGGGCAAATCCTTGCTCAATATGTTTTCCTATACGGCGGCCTTTTCAGTTGCTGCAGCTATGGGAGGTGCCAGTGAGACGACTTCAGTTGACTTGGCCAAACGGTCTAGAGAGCTGTCAGAAGCTCATTTTCAGGCAAATGGACTCAGCACGGACAATCATCGTTTTATCGTCATGGATGTCTTTGAGTACTTCAAGTATGCCAAGAGAAAAGGCTTGACCTATGATGTGATTGTTCTTGATCCGCCAAGCTTTGCCCGCAATAAAAAACAAACATTCTCTGTAGCTAAGGACTATCACAAGTTGATTTCCCAGAGTCTAGAGATTTTAAATCCGGGAGGCATTATCATTGCCAGTACTAATGCTGCCAATGTTCCCCGCCAGAAATTTACAGAACAAATTGATAAAGGTTTTGCTGGAAGAAGGTATCAGATCTTGACCCAATATGGTCTTCCAGCAGACTTTGCCTATAATAAAAAAGATGAAAGCAGTAATTACCTCAAGGTGATTAGTATGAAGGTTAGTAAATGAAATTAGTAGTCTCAGTAATGCCAAGAAGTTTAGAAGAAGCGCAAGAACTGGATGCCACTAGGTATGAAGATGCCGATATCATTGAGTGGCGTGCGGACTTTCTTACAAAGGACGCTATTTTACAGGTAGCACCCGCTATCTTTGAGAAATTCGCAGGACGCGAACTTATCTTTACCCTTCGGACTCGCGCTGAGGGAGGAGAAATCGAACTTTCCTCAGAAGAGTATGTTCAAATCATCAAGGAAGTTACCCAGCTCTATCAACCGGATTATGTAGATTTTGAGTACTTCAGCTACAAGGACGTTTTTGAGGAGATGTTGGATTTTCCAAATCTCGTTTTGAGTTACCATAATTTCCAAGAGACACCTGAAAACATGATGGAGATTTTGTCTGAGTTGACCAGTCTCTCTCCGAAAGTGGTCAAGGTATCAGTTATGGCCCATACGGAGCAGGATGTTTTAGACCTGATGAACTACACACGAGGATTTAAAACACTCAATCCTGAACAAGAGTACGTGACCATTTCCATGGGGAAAATGGGCAAGGTATCACGCATTACTTCAGATGTGACGGGTTCGAGTTGGTCATTTGCTAGTCTAGATGAAGCGATTGCCCCCGGTCAGATTTCTCTATCAAACATGAAAAAAATCAGGGAGATTTTGGATGAAGCTTGATGGCTACACACGTATGGCGGCTGTCGTTGCAAATCCCATTAAACACTCCATCTCACCTTTTATCCACAATAGGGCCTTTGAGGCGACAGCTACCAATGGTGTCTATGTGGCTTGGGAGATTGAAGCGGGTGACTTGGCAGAAACAGTCGCCAATATTCGCCGTTACCAGATGTTTGGAATCAATCTCTCCATGCCTTATAAGGAGCAAGTGATTCCTTATCTGGATGAGTTGAGTGATGAGGCTCGTTTGATTGGGGCGGTCAACACAGTTGTTAATCAAGACAGAACGTTAATTGGATATAATACAGATGGCAAGGGATTCTTTAAGAGCTTGCCTTCTTTTACAATCTCGGATAAGAAAATGACTATTCTGGGAGCAGGGGGCGCGGCCAAATCCATTTTGGCACAGGCTATTTTGGATGGCGTCAGTCAGATTTCAGTCTTTGTTCGGTCAGTTTCCATGAAAAAAACAAGACCTTACCTAGACAAGTTGCAGGAGCAAACAGGTTTTAAAGTGCACTTGTGTGCTTTAGAAGATGTTTCTGAACTGCAAGAAAAGATTGCCAAGTCGGACCTGCTCGTCAATGCGACTAGTGTGGGAATGGACGGTCAGTCGTCACCAGTTCCAGAAAGAATCAATTTATCAGAAAATCTTTTGGTGGCCGATGTCATTTACCAACCCTTTGAAACGCCATTTTTGAAATGGGCTAGAAGTCAGGGTAATCCAGCCGTCAATGGTCTGGGGATGTTGCTCTATCAAGCTGCTGAAGCTTTTCAACTGTGGACAGGTAAAGAGATGCCGACTGAAGAGATTTGGCAGTCCTTAACAGAAAAATACCAATAATGAAAAGGAGACCCTACTATGAAAATCAGAATCGATATTCCGCATCATCCTTATGATATTCAGATTGAAAAAGGTTGTCTATCGCAAGCAGGTCAATGGTTGCTAGAACTCTGGCAACCTCAAAAAGTGGTTATCGTAACTGACAACCATGTAGCTTCTCTCTATGCAGAGAAAGTCAAACTCAGCCTAGAAGATGCTGGTTTTCAGGTAGCTGTTTTTGATTTCTTAGAAGGCGAAGAACGAAAAAATTTAACCACTGTTCAGAAAGTTTATGAATTTCTAGTTAAGCAGGGTTTGACACGTAGTGATGGGATTGTGGCTCTTGGTGGTGGTGTCGTTGGGGACTTGGCTGGCTTTGTGGCCTCTACCTATATGCGGGGTATTCATTTTGTTCAGATACCGACTAGCTTGACAGCCCAGGTTGATTCTTCTATCGGCGGAAAGACAGGTGTTAATACTCCATTTGCTAAAAATATGGTGGGGACCTTTGCCCAACCAGATGGGGTTTTGATTGACCCACTTGTTCTTGAAACGCTTGGAAAAAGAGAGTTGATTGAAGGGATGGGTGAGGTTATCAAGTATGGCTTGATTGAGGCTCCAGAACTGTGGGCTCTTTTGACGGAGCTGGATGGTTCTGTTGAGAGCATTCTGGAACATGCAGAGACTTTAATTGAACATTCTTGTCAGGTTAAGCGCAAGATGGTAGTTGAGGATGAGTTGGACAATGGTGTACGCCTTTACCTCAACTTTGGCCACACTATTGGTCATGCCATTGAAGCAACGGCTGGTTATGGCAAGGTCATGCATGGAGAAGCTGTGGCCATGGGCATGGTGCAGATTTCCAAGGTGGCTGAGGAAAAAGGCCTCATGCCAGCTGGCATTACCCAGTCCATCACAGAAATGTGTCAGAAGTTTGGCTTGCCTGTTGATTATGAAAACTGGAATGTTGACAAGCTTTATCAGGCTTTGACTCATGATAAGAAAGCACGTGGCAATACCTTGAAATTGGTCTTGGTACCAGAGCTCGGTTCAGCGACCATTCACCCAGTTTCTCTGGAAGAGATGAAAGACTACTTGGTAAAATAAGGAGAGTGTATGAGATATTTAACTGCAGGAGAATCACACGGTCCCCGTCTGACGGCTATCATTGAAGGAATTCCAGCTGGACTTCCTTTGACAGCTGAGGACATCAATGAGGATTTGAAACGTCGTCAGGGTGGATACGGCCGCGGTGGTCGTATGAAGATTGAGAGCGACCAAGTTATCTTTACTTCGGGTGTTCGCCATGGGAAGACTACTGGGGCTCCCATTACCATGGATGTCGTCAATAAGGACCATCAGAAATGGCTGGATATCATGTCTGCGGAGGACATTGAAGACCGCTTTAAAAGCAAACGAAAAATCACCCATCCTCGTCCCGGTCACGCCGACTTGGTTGGGGGAATCAAGTACCGTTTTGACGATTTGAGAAATTCTTTGGAGCGTTCATCTGCCCGTGAAACCACCATGCGGGTGGCAGTTGGGGCAGTAGCCAAACGCCTCTTGGCTGAGCTGGGTATGGAGATTGCCAACCATGTCGTGGTCTTTGGTGGTAAGGAAATCGATGTTCCTGAAAATCTAACAGTCGCTGAGATTAAGGAACGAGCTGCCCAGTCAGAAGTTTCTATTGTCAACCAAGAAAGAGAACAAGAAATCAAGGATTATATTGACCAAATCAAACGTAACGGTGATACCATCGGTGGGGTTGTGGAGACAGTCGTTGGAGGTGTTCCAGTTGGTCTTGGTTCCTATGTCCAATGGGACAGAAAATTGGATGCAAGATTGGCTCAAGCAGTTGTTTCTATCAATGCCTTTAAAGGGGTGGAATTTGGTCTTGGCTTTGAAGCTGGTTATCGTAAAGGCAGCCAAGTTATGGACGAAATTCTCTGGTCTAAAGAAGACGGTTATACCCGCCGTACCAATAATCTAGGTGGCTTTGAAGGTGGTATGACCAATGGGCAACCGATTGTTGTTCGTGGAGTTATGAAACCCATTCCTACTCTCTACAAACCACTCATGAGTGTGGATATTGAAACCCATGAACCCTACAAGGCAACAGTGGAGAGAAGTGATCCGACCGCTCTTCCAGCAGCCGGTGTGGTCATGGAAGCTGTTGTGGCAACGGTTCTGGCACAAGAAATCCTCGAAAAATTCTCATCAGACAATCTAGAGGAATTAAAAGAAGCAGTGGCCAAACACCGAGACTATACAAAGAACTATTAAGGAGTTCCTATGGCAAAAACAGTCTATATCGCGGGCCTTGGATTGATTGGTGCCTCTATGGCCTTAGGTATCAAACGCGATCATCCAGATTATGAAATTTTAGGTTATAATCGCAGTCAAGCTTCGAGAGATATCGCCTTGAAAGAAGGCATGATTGACCGTGCAACGGATGATTTTGCTAGTTTTGCTCCTTTGGCAGATATCATTATTCTCAGTTTGCCAATCAAACAAACCATTGCTTTCATTAAGGAATTGGCCAACTTGGACTTGAAAGAAGGCGTGATTATCTCAGATGCTGGTTCGACCAAGTCAGCCATTGTGGATGCGGCGGAGCAATATTTGGCTGGCAAACCTGTTCGCTTTGTCGGGGCCCATCCCATGGCTGGTAGTCACAAGACAGGGGCTGCTTCTGCGGATGTCAATCTCTTTGAAAATGCCTATTATATCTTCACACCTTCGAGCCTGACAAGTCCTGACACACTTGAGGAGATGAAAGATCTGCTTTCAGGTCTTCATGCTCGCTTTATCGAGATTGATGCCAAGGAGCATGATCGGGTGACTTCTCAGATTAGCCATTTTCCTCATATTCTGGCTTCCAGCCTTATGGAGCAGACGGCAGTTTATGCTAAAGAACATGAGATGGCAAGGTGCTTTGCGGCGGGTGGTTTTCGAGATATGACTCGCATTGCGGAAAGCGAGCCAGGTATGTGGACTTCTATTCTCTTGTCCAATCGTGAGACTATTCTAGATCGAATTGCGGATTTCAAGGAGCGCCTAGATGAGGTTGGACAAGCCATCAGCAAGGGAGATGAAGAGCATATTTGGAACTTTTTCAACCAAGCGCGTGAGCAACGTCAGGCCATGGAAATCCATAAGCGTGGTGGTGTGGATAGCTCTTACGACCTCTATGTTGACGTTCCCGATGAAGAAGATGTTATCTTGCGGATTTTGGAATTGCTACGTGGTACTTCCTTGGTCAATATCCACATTAATGAAGAAAACCGTGAGGATGTTCACGGGATTCTCCAAATTTCCTTTAAAAATGCTCAGGATCTGGAACGAGCTGAGCGCTTAATTTCAGAAAATACGGACTACACAGTCGTCATCAAATAAGGAGAAAATCATGTCAAATATTTACGATAGTGCAAATGAACTTAGTCGCGGATTACGCGAATTACCAGAATACAAAGCAGTTAAGGCAGCCAAAGATGCCATCCAAGCTGATGAACAAGCTAGCAAGATTTTTGCAGACTATCTCGCTTTCCAACAAGAAATCCAAGTCATGGCGCAAACGGGACAAATGCCAGACGCCTCTTTCCAAGAAAAGATGCAGTCTTTCAGCAAGCGAATCCAAGAGAACGCTCTTTTGTCAGATTTCTTTGCCAAACAGCAACAATTGTCCATTTACCTTTCAGACATTGAAAAAATTGTCTTTGAGCCTGTTTCAGAATTGTTGAAATAGTATTTTATCTGTATAAAAGCCAGAAATT
Source organism: Streptococcus oralis (assembly GCF_003943385.1). Taxonomy (GTDB): domain Bacteria; phylum Bacillota; class Bacilli; order Lactobacillales; family Streptococcaceae; genus Streptococcus; species Streptococcus oralis_CA. Next base: position 141,314 of record NZ_RJPI01000003.1, on the reverse strand, counting down.
TCAGGAATTTCTGGCTTTTTTGTGATAAAATAAGAAAAAGTATTGCAAGTATGAGGTCAACTATGAAACTAAAAACAAACATTCGCCACTTATATGGCAGTATCCGGGTTCCAGGTGACAAGTCTATCAGCCATCGTTCCATTATTTTTGGAAGTTTGGCTGAGGGCGAGACTAAGGTTTATGATATTCTGCGTGGAGAGGATGTACTTTCAACCATGCAGGTTTTTCGTGACCTTGGTGTTGAAATTGAGGACAGAGATGGGGTTATTACCATTCAAGGTGTTGGAATGGATGGCTTAAAAGCGCCGCAAAATGCCCTCGATATGGGAAATTCTGGAACCTCGATTCGCCTGATTTCAGGTGTCCTGGCTGGTGCAGACTTCGAAGTAGAGATGTTTGGAGATGATAGTCTTTCTAAACGTCCTATGGATCGCGTGACGATTCCTCTGAAAAAAATGGGCGTTAGCATTTCGGGGCAAACTGAGCGAGACCTGCCTCCTCTTCGCCTCAAAGGGACGAAAAATTTAAGACCGATTCACTATGAGTTGCCAATTGCCTCTGCCCAAGTCAAGTCCGCATTGATTTTTGCAGCCTTGCAGGCTCAGGGGGAGTCCGTTATTATCGAGAAAGAATGTACTCGTAACCACACCGAAGATATGTTGCAACAATTTGGTGGCCATTTAAGTGTGGATGATAAAACGATCACTGTCTCAGGACCTCAAAAACTGACAGGACAAGAGGTGGTCGTACCAGGAGATATTTCCAGTGCAGCCTTTTGGTTGGTTGCAGGTTTGATTGTTCCAAACTCTCGTGTAGTGCTTCAGAATGTGGGCATCAATGAAACGCGTACAGGTATTATTGATGTCATTCGCGCCATGGGAGGAAAACTAGAAATAACTGAAATTGACCCAGTTGCTAAATCTGCAACCCTAACTGTCGAGTCTTCTGACTTAAAAGGAACAGAGATTGGTGGATCCTTGATTCCCCGTTTGATTGATGAATTGCCTATTATTGCCCTTCTAGCGACGCAAGCCCAAGGTGTAACAGTTATTAAGGATGCTGAGGAACTCAAGGTCAAGGAAACTGACCGCATTCAGGTGGTGGCTGACGCCTTAAATAGCATGGGGGCGGATATCACTCCTACAGCAGATGGGATGATTATCAAAGGGAAATCAAGACTTCATGGCGCTAGAGTCAATACGTTTGGTGATCATCGAATTGGAATGATGACAGCTATTGCAGCCCTCTTGGTTGCGGATGGAGAAGTGGAACTTGATCGTGCTGAAGCCATCAATACCAGCTATCCTAGCTTCTTTGATGATTTGGAGACTTTGAGTCATGGCTAAGGTATTACTCGGATTTATGGGGGCAGGCAAATCGACAATCGCTAGAGGATTGGACCCGGACTACATCGATATGGATGCCTTAATCGAGGAACGTTTGGGAATGTCCATTGCGAATTTCTTCGCTGAAAAAGGAGAAGTGGCCTTTCGTCAAGTAGAGTCAGAAGTCCTAGCTGACTTACTAAAAACGGACCGAGTTGTGTCAACTGGCGGAGGAGTTGTCATTTCTCAGAGAAATCGTGACTTGCTCAAGACCAATCCTGATAACATCTACCTAAAAGCAGATTTTGAAACCCTCTACCAACGTATCGCAGCTGACAAGGACAATCAGCGCCCGCTTTTTCTCAACAAAAGTAAGGAAGAGCTAGCCAGAATTTTTCAAGAAAGACAAGCTTGGTATGAGGAAGTAGCCAGTCGGATTCTAGATGTGACCAAGCTAAGTCCAGAGGAAATTATAGAGGAACTGAGATGAAAATTGCCTATCTAGGTCCCAAGGGATCTTTTTCGCATCATGTTGTGCAGACAGCATTTCTCAAAGAGGAATTGCAGGCTTTTGCCAATATCACAGATGTTATTAAGGCCTATGAACAGGGCTTGGTGGACTATTCTGTGGTACCAGTTGAAAACTCCATTGAGGGGAGTGTGCATGAAAGCTTGGATTACCTTTTTCATCAGGCGGATATTCAGGCTGTTGCAGAAATCGTACAACCCATTCATCAGCAGCTGATGGCAGTTCCAGGTCAGTCAAAAATTGAGAAAATCTTTTCTCATCCTCAGGCTCTGGCTCAGGGAAAGAAGTTCATAGAGGAGCATTATCCAGAAGCCCAGCTTGAAGTGACGGCAAGCACAGCCTATGCAGCCCGATTTATTGCTGAACATCCAGACCAACCTTTTGCGGCTATTGCCCCTAGAAACTCCGCTGCAGAGTATGGTTTGGAATTGATAGCAGAAGATATCCAAGAAATGGAAGCCAATTTCACTCGTTTTTGGGTTTTAGGATCCGAGATTCCCACTATCCCTTTGCAATCGCAAACTGAAAAAATGAGTTTGGCCTTGACCTTACCAGACAACCTACCTGGTGCTCTTTACAAGGCACTTTCGACCTTTGCTTGGAGAGGGATTGACTTAACAAAGATTGAGAGTCGCCCCCTTAAAACAGCCTTGGGAGAATATTTTTTCATTATCGATGTAGACTATAGTGACAAAGAGCTGGTTCATTTTGCCAGACAAGAACTAGAAGCAATTGGAATCCAGTACAAGATACTGGGAACCTACCCTATTTTTACCATAAGGGACCTAGGAAAGGAGAGCCTATGAGCAAAGAAAGCCCTTTAAGTCATCATGAGCAGTTACGCTATGATTACCTTTTTAAGAATATTCATTACCTAAATGACAGAGAAAAGAGAGAATTTGACTATCTGAAAAGAAAAATGGACGGTGGATTTCCCTCTAATGAAGGTGAAAGGGAAAAAAATCTAGGGAAGGACATTGGGATTCCACAGTATTCCAATCAAAGTCGCTCGAATAGACATCAGAAATTTCCCTCTCTTCCAAAAGTGAAAAAGAAGAAACCAAGAAAATTTTTCAAACGAGTTCTAATTTGGCTTTTACTGTTGATAACCTGTGTGGCTGCGGGCATGATTATTATGTTCCTTCGAGGTTTCCAGTCGGCAACTACTAGCAATAAGCCAGCTGATGCAAAAGCGGCACAAGTACAGGTGTTTAATGGTCAAGATACTAAAGACGGGGTGAATATCCTAATCATGGGGACAGATGGCCGTATTGGTCAAAATAGTGCAGAAACTCGCACAGACACGATTATGGTGTTGAATGTTAGTGGTTCGGATAAGAAAATCAAGCTAGTCAGCTTCATGCGTGACAACCTAGTCTATATTGATGGCTACAGCCAGATTGTGAATGGCAAGAAACAAACGGATAATAAACTCAACGTAGCCTATGAACTTGGGGAGCAGGAGGGGCAAAAAGGAGCAGAAATGGTCCGCAAGGTTCTAAAAGATAATTTTGATTTGGACATTAAGTACTATGCCCTAGTGGATTTCCAAGCCTTTGCAACTGCTATTGATACGCTATTTCCTGATGGGGTGACTATAGACGCTAAGTTTTCAACGTTAAATGGTCAGCCTCTGACAGAAGCCACAGTTGGAGATGACCTTCATGCAACAGAAACCGAATCGCCAACTCAAACTATTAAAATTGGGAAACAGCAGATGAATGGCTCAACCTTGCTCAATTACGCTCGCTTCCGTGATGATGATGAAGGAGACTATGGTCGTACCAAACGTCAGCAGCAGGTCATGTCAGCAGTTCTTGAGCAAATCAAAGATCCAACCAAACTCTTTACAGGATCAGAGGCACTTGGAAAAGTCTTTGGAATGACTTCTACCAACCTACCATATACCTTCTTACTGACCAATGGCTTATCAGTTATCGAAGGTGCACAGAATGGTATCGAAAGACTCACAGTGCCAGAACTGGGCGATTGGGTGGATGCTTATGATGTCTACGGAGGACAAGGTCTACTTGTCGACCAGAACAAATACCGGACTAAACTCGCCCAAATGGGAATGAGATAAGATGTAAATAAATGAAAATCAAAGCTTCATTCACTGGTGAAAAGAGTGGATTGGGCTTTGATTTTTTACGGTATCTGATGGATTTTTAAGGCTTTTTTATGGTATAATAAAACGATATAACTCGTTATTGGACAGAAGAGGAGAGACATGAGTGATTTGAAAGCGATTCAGGCTCGTAGTCTGGAAATGGCTGAATATTTCGTCGCATTTTGTAAAGAACATAATTTGTTGTGCTATCTCTGTGGTGGTGGGGCTATTGGTGCCCTTCGCAACAAGGGCTTCATTCCTTGGGATGATGACCTAGATTTTTTCATGCCTCGCAAGGACTATGAAAAGTTAGCCGAACTATGGCCTCGTTATGCAGATGAGCGTTATTTCTTGTCAAAGAGTCACAAGGACTTTGTAGACCGTAACCTTTTTATTACTATACGCGATAAAGAAACAACTTGTATCAAGCCTTATCAGAAGGATTTGGATTTGCCACATGGTTTGGCTTTGGACGTTTTGCCTTTAGATTATTATCCTAAAAATCCAGCTGAGCGTAAGAAACAGGTTCGTTGGGCCTTGATTTATTCACTCTTTTGCGCCCAAACTATCCCAGAAAAGCATGGTGCAGTCATGAAATGGGGCAGTCGCATTTTACTGGGTTTAACTCCTAAATCTCTACGCTATCGTATTTGGAAGAAAGCTGAGAAAGAAATGACCAAGTATGGTCTCGCTGAGAGCGATGGAATCACGGAATTATGCTCAGGTCCTGGCTACATGCGAAACAAATACCCAATCGCATCTTTTGAAGACAATCTTTTCTTGCCATTTGAAGGAACAGAGATGCCCATTCCAGTCGGTTATGATGCCTATCTCAGCACTGCTTTTGGGGATTATATGACACCGCCACCAGCGGACAAGCAAGTACCGCATCACGATGCCATTATAGCAGACATGGACAAGAGCTACACAGAGTACAAGGGAGAATATGGAGCATGATGGGAGAAAAAATAAGCGTTATCGTTCCGGTCTACAATGTAGAAACCTATCTGGAACGATGTGTGGAGTCAATTCTTCAACAGACTTATGCCCATTTTGAGTTAATCCTAATCAATGATGGTTCTACTGATTCCAGTGGACAGATCTGTGATCACTTAGCATCTCAGTATGAGAATATCAAGGTTTATCATATCGAAAATGCTGGAGTCTCAAATGCGAGAAATATGGGAATTCAGCTAGCGACGGGTGCTTGGATCACCTTTATTGATAGCGATGATTTCGTTACTAAAGATTATCTAGCTACTTTAGCTAGTGCAGTTGAGGGGGAAAATATAGGCTTTGTAATTGCTCCTCTACACCATATTAAAAACGGCATTGTGACAGACTTACCTCCACATTCTGGAAAAACAGAACTCTGGTCAACAGAAGAAACCATGAAGGAACTACTGATGACTACCAGAACGTCATTTTTTCCAGTCGCAAAACTGTTTAAGAGAGACCTGCTTGTGGATGAAAAGTTTAATACAAATTATCACCTAGCTGAAGATGCCTTATTTCTAACTGAATTGCTACTAAAGACAAGATGCAGTAGCGTATTTATTGACAAACCTGTTTATTATTATGATCATCGTGAGGGAAGTGCAACAACATCTGTTAACCAGCATGTATTTGACACGATAGAAGTTTATAAGCAAATAATTGCTCAAGTTTCACAAGTCTTTCCTAATTTAAAATACGAATTAATAAATAGAGAATGTTGGTCGTACATCACAGTTTACGATAAAATTATCTTTACTTCATCTGAAGAGTACCAAAAGGAGAAAGCTGGGTTGAGGACTTGGATTGTTCGGCATCGACGCGAAATATGGAAGGATGCTTATTTCACTACTTTTCGCAAGGTAGCGATCCTTTCACTTGTCATTTCTCCATGGCTATATAAGAAAATTGTTGGATTAAAAAACTAATATCATGAGAAGGAGTTGAAAATGAATTTTTCAAAAATGGATGAATACTTTGAAAAATCAAAATTATGGATTTCATATCTATTTGTTTTTATTTCGATTTTAAGTATGAGTTCACTGGTTTATAAGGTAGCAAATCCAATCTATAAGGGATTGTCAGCGATTGTTGTACTTTATATTTGCTACACATTGTTGTTTAAGTGGAAACAGATTACAGTAGATCGAAAATTTTTGGCCTTATTTGGCTTGTTATCTGGGAGCCACCTACTATCGGCAGTATTCAATCGCTCCGGACATTTGATTGGGAATGTGATTGAAATCCTCTTCATGGTAACCTATGTTTTATTATTTACCATGTTACAATCAGGGCAACTTAAAAAATTATTTGACTGGATTGCCTATACGGTTCAAATTGTATCTTTTTCTTCAGCAATTTTTGCGTTTGGTTTATTGATAAGTAGAGTCCTTATCCTATTTAAAATTGGCGAACAATCTTATTATTATGGTGTCATGAATGGACGTCTGTGGGGAATTGTCAATCCTAATGCTAGTGCGATATTTTCATACATTAGCATTATTTTGGCCATGTATTTGATCCATAANGGAAGTAAATATTCTGTTTATCTTAAACTGAACAATCTGATTCAATTAGTATACTTTGCTACTATGCAAAGTAGAGGAGCCTTACTTTCTTTACTCCTCATGATTGGACTCTATAGTTTCTTTGCCACTAGAGGAAGTATCGTTAAACGATTTCTTACTTTTATTGTTGCTGGTTTGCTGATTACTGCTACCAACATTGGATTAAGCTATGCAACTTCAATTTATATCTCATCTGAAACTGCGACTGTTTTTGACTTAAACAAAGGACAATCCTACGCCGAGACAGATTCGTCTGTTACCAAGAAGAATGGTGAACTCCATCTAATTGAAACAACACCAAGTGGTAGAACCTATATTTGGAAAAACGCCATCAAGATGGGCAGTGCCAAACCAATTTTTGGTTATGGTGTACGGAATGTTCCAGATTATTACACAGAATATTTCAGTAAATTTGAAATTCAAAATTCCCTTATCGGAGGGAACTTCCATAACATTTTTGTGACCATATTTGTCAGTTCAGGAGTTCTAGGCTTGGTATCCTTCCTTCTTATACTGGCTTATGTCATCAAGCGCTTTTTAACGTATTTGATTGTTTCCAAGAAAAATACTGACAAATTGATTATGATTCTTTTCTTCGGTATCTTATTTGGTCAGTTGTTTGAAAGTCAGATTATGTATTCAACCAACTTTATCAATATCATCTTTTGGTTGGCAATAGGTTATGGACTAGTAATCTGCAAACGGGATGAAGGAGTTCGGTATCAAGAAGTAACAGATGTCAGTGAAATTCAACAGATGGAACTTGGAATCATGGAATATATTCATGAGGTTTGTCAGAAAATTGGTGTCAAGTATTTCCTAGCATATGGAAGTCTAATTGGTGCGGTTCGCCATAAAGGTTTTATCCCTTGGGACGATGATATGGATATCTGCATGCTAAGAGAAGATTATGAGAAACTACAAGATTACCTTATCGCTAACCCTGATGAACGTTATGAGGTTATGTCTTATAAAAATAATCTCAACTATGTCTATCCTTTTATGAAAGTGCAGGATAACCATACCTACTTGCTCGAAGAAGATGTACGAATTGATTCCAATATGGGAATCTATGTAGACATTTTCCCTGTGGATGGTTACGAAGATGACGCGGATTTTAAAAACAAGATGACGAAGCTCATAAAGAAACGTCAATTGAGTTGTTACACTTTTAAAGGAATTACCAACACGAAAAGTCTACTAAATTCTTTAATTCGTTATATTTCTGTTGTCGTTTTCTATTTTACAAATACGAATAAGTATGTTGAGCAAATTGATGAGCTTGCTAAATCTAGAGCAGTTGCTGACTACGAGCAAGTTGATTATTTGATTTACAAGGATATGAATAAGCCAGTTTGGAAACGTGAGTGGTTAGAACAAGTGATTGTGGGAACATTTGAAGATAAGGAATTTATGATTCCAAAACACTACCATGAAATTTTGACCTCTGACTACGGAGATTACATGCAATTGCCCCCTCTTGAACAAAGAGTATCTCACCATGATTTTAAACTGTGGAAAATCACTAAAAGTTCTAAGTAAGCAAATCGCAGTTAAAAATCGTTTAAAAATATAGTCAAATTTAGGAGAATAGAACCTATGTCTGAAAGAACTTTAACTCTTGAAGAAATAAAGCAAGTAGAATTGGATATTTTAAAGTATCTACATGATCTTTGTGAACAACATCAAATCAAATACTTTATTGATTTTGGAACCTTACTAGGAGCTGTACGCCATAAAGGATTTATCCCTTGGGATGATGATACAGATATTTCCTTGGCGCGAGATGAATTTGAAAAGCTTTATAAGGTTTTAAAAAATGAGAATCATCCCTACTACAAATTGATTTCATTTAGAGAAACAAAAGGCTATCCGTACAGTTATATGCGTGTCCATGATATTAGAACACGTAGAGATGCCAATCTTCTGGACCCGACAGTCGTATTGGGAACTTGCGTTGATATTTTTCCATACGATGGTGTCGTGACGGAGGAAAGTGATTGTAAGAAAATGAAGCTCTATAAACATTTTGTCCGCCTTTCTTCTCTGAATTTCAAAGGAATTAAATCAGAAAATGGAGGAATAAAAAATCTGCCTCGTTATATTGGGTCAGCTGTTTTTCGCTTAAGTTCTCCACAAACTTGGAATCAAAAATTAGAGAATCTTGCTTTGAAATATAGTGTAAATCAAGCTACAGATCTTACCTGTACGATATTTGATCCAAGTTTTCCAGAGGGAATCAAAAAAGAATGGCTCTATGATCTGATTGATATGCCATACGAAAACATCGTAGTGAAAGCTCCGAGAAAATACCATGAAATTCTTGTCTACGAATTTGGATCAGATTATATGACTCCACCACCTGTTGAACAACAGATTCCAGGAACTGATAAGAATTATTGGATTGATTAGTAAGAGATTGTTTTCATCGAGAAAGGAGTATTCAAGATGAAGAATAAAAAATTAGTTAAATCAGTCAGTTATAGTTTATTTGCTTTCCTTTTTGTGTTGATTGGTTTATCACAACAAGTTAATGCAGACACCATTACTGCTGGTTCAGGCAATCGTATCCATTTCATAAATACTAAAGCAAAATCTGGGAGTGATGCCATCCTTCTTGAAAGTAATGGTCACTATGCTTTGATTGATATGGGAGAAGACTATGATTTTCCTGATGGGAGTGATCCACGCTATCCAAGCCGCTGGGGGATTTCCATGAGAAATTATCAAGTCTTGGAAGACCGTTTGATTCGCCATCTTGATCAGATTGGTGTTAAAAAATTAGATTTTATTATAGGAACTCATGTCCATAGTGACCATATTGGTGGAGCGGACGAAATACTCAATCGATATCAAGTCGGTAAGTTTTATTTGAAAAAATATTCAGATGATCGGATCACAGCAAACTGGGGACTCTGGGATAATCTTTTTAATTACGATAATGCTTTGAGAGCCGCACAAAAACGAGGGGTTACTCTTATTCAGAATATTACAGATGAGGATAGTCACTTTAAATTAGGTGATATGGATATCCAACTCTATAATTATAAAAATGAATATGATGCTGATGGTAACCTGAAAAAAGTTCGAGATGATAACTCAAACTCAATCGTTTCAGTGGTGACTGTGGCAGGAAAGAGAATCTACCTTGGTGGAGATTTGGATAATGCCGAAGGAGCGGAAGATAAGTTAGGTCCAGTTATCGGCAAGGTTGATATGATGAAATGGAATCATCATTATGATGCGACAATTTCAAATACGATTAATTTTCTTGAAAACCTATCACCAAAGATGATTATTCAAACAACTGGTGGTGATATTAATGTTGCTTCAACCAGAGAATATCTCCAAAAGAAAAATATTCAGGTTCTCAGAGCTTCTAGTCAAACTCAAGACGCTACTGTTTTTGATATTAGTGATAGCGGATTTGCTAATGTTTCTAATCTCTTCCCTGACATCCCTGTAGTTGACGAAAAATGGTATCAAGAAGGTGGCTACTGGAAATATCGTTTAGCAGATGGAGAAATGGCTATCGGTTGGAAAGAGATTGGCGGAGCCACTTACTTCTTTAATGGAAAGGGGCAAATGCAAGCAGGACGCTGGCTTCACCTTAACGACGACTGGGGAGAAAATGCTAAGGGGAATGATTACTATCTCAACTCAAATGGCAAAATGCAAACAGGCGGTTGGTTCAAGCTGGATGGCTCTTGGTATTATATCCAATCAAATGGCGCTAGACGATTTAGTGAACTTTCTGAAATTGGAGGGAAGAAATATCTCTTTGCAGCAGATGGAAAGATGCTAACAGGAAATCAAGTCTTTAATGGCAAGAAGATGTTCTTTACAGACAGTGGTGCACTCCAAACAGCAGGTAAGTCTTCAACTTGGCAAAAGATTGATTCAGATTGGTATTTCTATGATGAGGATGGGTTACGAACTGTCGGTAAAAAGAATATCAATGGAAGCACATATTACTTTAATCAAGAAGGTGTCATGCAAACTGGCTGGGCCTTTGTTGATGGTCACTGGAACTATTTTGCAAGTTCTGGAGCTATGAAAACAGGCTGGGTTAAGGATCAAGATACTTGGTATTATCTGGACAAAGATGGTATCATGCTCACTGGAAAACAAGATATAAATGGTGTTCGTTACTATTTGAACGCTAGTGGTGCCATGCAAACGGGCTGGAAATGGCTAGAGAACCATTGGTATTACTATGCGAACTCAGGAGCTATGAAAACAGGCTGGATTAAGGATAATGAGAAATGGTATTATCTAAATCAAGATGGTATTATGCAGACTGGGAAACAAGAAATCAACGGTACGCGTTACTATTTGAATACTAGCGGTGCCATGCAAACAGGCTGGCAGTGGCTTGATAAACACTGGCATTACTACGCTGACTCAGGAGCTATGAAGACTGGTTGGTTGAAAGAGCAAGGAACATGGTATTATCTTGAAGATCAGGAAGGTATCATGCTGGTCGGTTTCCAACAAGTAGATGGTAAGCAGTATTACTTTAGTGCATCAGGAGCTATGCAAACAGGCTGGAAATGGTTTGATAATCATTATCGTTACTTTGAAGGAAGTGGAGCTATGAAGACAGGTTGGATAAAGGATAAAGAAATCTGGTATTATCTCAATCCTGAAGATGGCATCATGTTGGTTGGCCTTCATAAAGTAAATGGTGATCATTATTACTTTGATGACTCAGGAGCTATGCAGACCGGTTGGAAACGAATTGACGGTAATTGGTACTATTTCCAAACAGATGGCTCTTTGTTGAAAAATGCCACCACACCGGATGGTTATAAGGTAAACGAGGAAGGCATTTGGAGACAGGCTGTTGCTGCTGTCAATGGTGAAGCAGATCAGTCAGAGAAGAAGCAAGAAGCTAGTTCCTCTATTGCTGAACAGCCAAAACAAGATTCAAATCTAGAAGCCAATACTTCTGACAAGAAAGAAAAAGAATAAATAAGAAACACCCTACTGATAAACGCTCGTTTATCAGTAGGGTGTTCTTTTAGTTTCTTTTGATCTTAGCTAGTACTAGGTTCAGTGCATAGTGTAATGTTTTGTCTTTGGCGATAAAAAGCGTCAAGAGATAGTAGATTCCACAAGTAGCTATGGTAGAGAGAACCATGAGGATCATGTTGAGGTTCACCGTATAGGAACTGATTTGGAAAATCATCTTGAAAATATAGAAGATCGGAATAAATCCAAGGGATATGAGACCATAACGTGTTAAGGTCACAAAGATTTCTTTTAAATTGATTAGTTGGTGTTTCCTAATAAAATGAATTTCTAAGAGAACAACGATGGCTTCTGCAATAATGGTCGTAGCAATATAATACTCAGGGGCAAAAATATTATTGATATACAAGATACAGTTGAAGAGGAGATTTGCTCCACCACCAGCAAAGTAGAAAGCAGTCAAGCGGTTCTCGTGGTCATTGATAAAGATAATTTGCTTACCAAGAATCAATTCAATAGCCCAGATAATGGTTCGAAAGGCGAAGACGCTGGTCACGATACCTGCCTCAAGATACTTTTCAGAAGAGTAGATAACCGTTGCGTACTTTCCCAAAATCATAATCCCAAAACTAGTTGGAATCATGAGAAAATAGAATAATGATGCCGCTTGATTTACAAGATAATTATAAGAATTGTAATCCTTTTTCCCAAGGTAGTAGCCGAGACGTGGAATGCTGACACTGATAGCTCCACTTAAGACACCAGCAATCAGCATGACGATGCTATAGGCAATTGTATAATAAGAAATATAATTTTCATCTGGTCCCTTGGTGATAAACATTCTATCTAGCAAGGTATAAAGCATATTGGCATTTGCCAAGAGAAGCATAGTAAAGAGTGGTTTAGAAGCCTTAGCTAACTCGATGAAACCAATTTTGACAAAGGAGACTTCTCTTTTGATCCAAAGAAAACTAAGGAGGTAGTTGAGGATAGTTGTCGCAGTCATGACGATAGCGTAGGGAACAATATCATCAGCAGTTTTGACAAAGGCAAAGATAGCGACCAGCATGGTAATTCGAATAATCAATGTCTTGTAAAGGATAAAGGCATAGTTTTCATAGGCTTCGTTCATCCATTCGATATTGAGGAATTGGAAGAGAGCTTGGGCCCCTAGGATGTAGTAGAGGACTTTCAGATTCTCAATGCTGGTGTCAAAGAAGATAAAGAGGAAGTAGATACCAGTCGTCAGGAGAGAAGTGAAAACCGAGATATAAAACAACTTAGAAAAGACATAGTTGATTTTATTCTTATCGTCCTTAACCTTACTGATAGCACGAATCCCGTAGTTGTAAATCCCAAAGGCAGCTAGTGGAATAACGAAACTTGCCCAGGTATTGGCGGTATTGAAATAACCGTAGTTGGATTTGCTGAGAATCCGCGTCAGATAAGGGTTGGTTATCAGCGGAAAAACGATATTGAGGATATTGACCAGCAAGCTAGCCAATGCATTAACTTTTATATTTTTCATTGAACTTTCTTTCTTAAATGTAACATTATCTCTAGTATTATATCACATTCCAGCTTCATTCTTTTGATAAAATCGTAAAAATCTAGTATAATAGATAGACTGAAAGTATGAGGTTACTAGATATGAAGATGAAACAAATTAGTGATACAACACTAAAAATTACAATGACTTTAGATGATTTAATGGATCGGGGAATGGAGATTGCAGACTTTCTCGTTCCTCAGGAAAAAACCGAAGAGTTTTTCTATGCTATTTTAGATGAGTTAGAGATGCCAGACAATTTCTTGGATAGTGGCATGCTGAGTTTCCGCGTGACGCCAAAACCTGATAAGGTCGACGTCTTTGTGACCAAGTCCAAGATTGACCAGAATTTGGATTTTGAAGATTTGGCGGATTTACCAGACATGGAAGAATTAGCCCAAATGTCACCGGATGAATTTCTCAAAACCTTGGAAAAGAGTATCGCAGAAAAGACCAAGGACGATATTGAGGCTATCCAATCTCTAGAACAGGTAGAAGCTAAAGAAGAAGAGCAAGAGCAAACAGAAAAGGAGACGGAGAATAAGAAAGAACCTTATATCTACTATATCCTGCGTTTTGCAAGCCTTGCTGACTTAGTTGCTTTTGCAAAGACGGTTAACTACCAGATGGAAACATCTGAACTCTATAAGATGAATGGGCACTACTATTTGACAATCTTAGTCGATATTGAAAATCATCCAAGTCCATACCCAGCTTGGCTCTTGGCTCGTATGCGTGAATTTGCAGATGATAGTGATATCAGTCGTTCTGTCTTACAAGAGTATGGTCAAATCTTGATCAATCACGATGCAGTCCTTGGTTTGCAAAAGGTTAGTTCGTAGATTTTGAAAATCAATTTTCATTTATCAAGAAAGACGAATCAGGGAATTCGTTTTTTCTTTACTAGACTGAAATAGTGATTTACTATAATAGGAATTTTCACAAAATTCTGTTATAATGGCTATATCAGAAAATTTCTAGGAGACAAACATGACAGTTAAAATTGCTTTACTTGGATTTGGTACCGTTGCAAGTGGCGTGCCTTTCCTCCTAAAGGAAAATGGAGAAAAAATCGTTCAGTCAGCTCATTCAGAGATTGAAGTAGCCAAGGTATTGGTCAAGGATGAAGATGAAAAGAACCGCTTGCTTGCAGCAGGAAATGACTTTAACTTTGTAACCAATGTAGACGATATTTTATCAGACAAAGATGTTACCATTGTAGTGGAATTGATGGGGCGTATCGAACCAGCTAAAACCTTTATCACTCGTGCCTTGGAAGCTGGGAAACACGTTGTTACTGCAAACAAGGACCTTTTGGCTGTCCATGGTGCAGAATTGCTAGAAATCGCTAAAGAGCATAATGTAGCACTTTACTACGAAGCAGCAGTAGCTGGTGGGATTCCAATTCTTCGCACTCTAGCAAATTCGTTGGCTTCTGACAAAATCACGCGCGTTCTTGGTGTCGTTAACGGAACTTCTAACTTCATGATGACCAAAATGGTTGAAGAAGGCTGGTCTTACGATGACGCTCTTGCGGAAGCACAAAGATTAGGTTTTGCAGAAAGCGACCCTACAAATGACGTGGATGGGATTGACGCAGCCTACAAGATGGTGATTTTGAGCCAATTTGCTTTTGGTATGAAGGTTGCCTTTGACGATGTAGCCCACAAGGGAATCCGCAACATCACACCAGAAGACGTAGCTGTAGCCCAAGATCTGGGCTATGTAGTGAAATTGGTAGGTTCTATCGAGGAAACTCCTTCGGGTATTGCTGCAGAAGTGACTCCAACCTTCCTTCCTAAAGCGCACCCACTTGCCAGTGTAAATGGGGTAATGAACGCTGTTTTTGTAGAATCTATTGGTATAGGTGAGTCTATGTACTACGGACCAGGTGCGGGTCAAAAACCAACTGCAACAAGTGTTGTAGCAGATATTGTCCGTATCGTTCGTCGCTTGAATGATGGTACCATCGGTAAAGACTTCAACGAATATAGCCGTGACTTGGTCTTGGCAAATCCAGAAGATGTTAAAGCAAACTACTATTTCTCAATCTTGGCACCAGACTCAAAAGGTCAGGTCTTAAAACTTGCTGAAATCTTCAATGCTCAAGATATTTCCTTCAAGCAAATCCTCCAAGATGGAAAAGAGGATGACAAGGCGCGTGTAGTGATTATCACTCATAAGATTAATAAAGCACAGCTTGAGAATGTATCAGCTGAGTTGGCCAAAGCTTCAGAATTTGACCTCTTGAATACCTTCAAGGTGTTAGGAGAATAGGATGAAGATTATTGTACCTGCAACCAGTGCCAATATCGGGCCAGGTTTTGATTCGGTCGGTGTAGCTGTAACCAAGTATCTTCAAATTGAGGTCTGTGAAGAACGGGATGAGTGGTTGATTGAACACCAGATTGGTAAATGGATTCCCCATGACGAGCGTAATCTTTTGCTTAAGATTACCTTGCAAATTGCGCCGAACTTGCAACCGAGACGTTTGAAAATGACCAGTGATGTTCCTCTGGCGCGTGGTTTGGGTTCTTCTAGCTCAGTTATTGTTGCTGGGATTGAACTGGCCAACCAACTGGGCAAGCTCAACTTATCTAACCACGAAAAATTGCAGCTGGCGACCAAGATTGAAGGACATCCTGACAATGTGGCTCCAGCCATTTATGGAAATCTTGTTGTTGCGAGCTCCGTTGAAGGAAAAGTCTCTGCTATTGTGGCAGACTTCCCAGAATGTGATTTTTTAGCTTATATTCCCAACTATGAATTACGCACTCGCGATAGTCGTGGTGTCTTGCCTAAGAAATTGTCCTACAAGGAAGCTGTTGCTGCTAGTTCCATCGCAAATGTGGCAGTTGCAGCCTTATTGGCAGGAGACATGGTGACAGCTGGGCAAGCAATCGAGGGAGACCTCTTCCACGAGCGTTACCGTCAAAGTCTGGTCCGTGAATTTGCAACGATTAAGCAAGTAGCCAAAGAGAATGGTGCCTATGCAACCTACCTCTCTGGTGCTGGGCCAACAGTGATGGTATTGGCCTCTCATGACAAGATGCCGGCGATTAAGGCAGAATTGCAAAAGCAGTCTTTCAAAGGCAAACTGCATGACTTGAAAGTTGATACCCAAGGTGTCCGTGTCGAAACAAAGTAAAGAAATAGAGGATAGGATGGGGAAACTCTCGACCAGAGGGCTTCCTATCCTTTTTTTGAAAAGAAGTCTATACTCAATGAAAATCAAAGAGCAAATTAGGAAGCTAGCCGCAGGCTGTACTTGAGTACGGTAAGGTGACGCTGACGTGGTTTGAAGAGATTTTCGAAGAGTATTAGTTAAAAACTTGATAAAGGAGAAATAAAGATGGCAGAAATTTATCTTGCAGGTGGTTGTTTTTGGGGCCTAGAGGAGTATTTTTCACGAATTTCAGGCGTATTAGCAACCAGTGTTGGCTACGCTAATGGGCAAGTCGAAACGACCAATTATCAGCTGCTCAAGGAAACAGACCATGCAGAAACGGTTCAAGTGATTTATGACGAGAAAACAGTGTCACTCAGAGAAATATTGCTTTATTATTTCCGAGTCATCGATCCCTTATCAATCAATCAACAAGGAAATGACCGTGGTCGCCAATATCGAACCGGAATCTATTACCAAGATGAAGCAGATCTGCCAGCTATCTACACAGTGGTGCAGGAGCAGGAGCGTATGCTGGGTCGAAAGATTGCAGTGGAAGTGGAGAAACTTCGCCACTACATTCTAGCAGAAGATTACCACCAAGACTATCTTAAGAAAAATCCTTCAGGTTACTGTCATATCGATGTGACCGATGCGGAGAAGCCATTAGTTGATGCGGCAAACTATGAAAAGCCTAGTCAAGAAGTGTTAAGGGAAAGTTTGTCAGCAGAGTCATACCGTGTTACCCAAGAAGCTGCTACAGAGGCGCCATTTACCAATGCCTATGACCAAACCTTTGAAGAAGGGATTTATGTAGACATCACGACGGGTGAACCACTCTTTTTTGCAAAGGATAAGTTTGCTTCAGGTTGTGGTTGGCCAAGTTTTAGTCGTCCGATTTCCAAGGAGTTGATTCACTATTACAAGGACTTGAGTCATGGAATGGAGCGAATCGAGGTTCGTTCTCGGTCAGGAAATGCTCACTTGGGTCATGTTTTCACAGATGGACCTCAGGAGTTAGGTGGCCTCCGTTACTGTATCAATTCGGCTTCCTTGCGTTTTGTAGCCAAGGATGAGATGGAAAAAGCAGGATATGGCTATCTATTACCTTACTTAAACAAATAAAACTGAGAGGGTGGGGCTTCCCACTTTCTTCGTTTCCAGAATAAGAATAGAAGGGACTTATGAAACACTTACTATCTTACTTCAAACCCTACATCAAAGAATCAATTTTGGCACCCTTGTTCAAGCTGCTAGAAGCTGTTTTTGAACTCTTGGTTCCCATGGTGATTGCTGGGATTGTTGACCAATCCTTGCCTCAGAGAGATCAAGGACACCTCTGGATGCAGATTGGCCTGCTCCTTATCTTTGCAGTGATTGGCGTTTTAGTGGCATTGGTAGCTCAGTTTTACTCAGCAAAGGCAGCGGTTGGGTTTGCCAAAGAACTGACAGACGACCTTTATCGTCATATTCTTTCCCTACCCAAGGATAGCAGAGATCGTCTGACAACTTCTAGCTTGGTGACTCGCTTGACTTCAGACACTTACCAGATTCAGACTGGGATCAATCAATTCCTGCGTCTCTTTTTGCGAGCGCCTATTATCGTTTTTGGAGCCATTTTTATGGCCTATCGCATCTCGGCTGAGCTGACTTTCTGGTTTTTAGTTATGGTTGTGATTTTGACGATTATCATTGTAGGGCTCTCTCGGTTGGTCAATCCTCTCTACAGTAGTCTCAGAAAGAAAACGGATCAGCTGGTTCAGGAAACGCGCCAGCAATTGCAAGGGATGCGAGTTATTCGTGCTTTTGGTCAGGAAAAACGAGAGTTACAAATTTTTCAAACTCTTAACCAAGTTTATGCTAGATTGCAAGAAAAGACGGGTTTCTGGTCTAGTTTGTTAACACCTCTGACCTATCTGATTGTTAATGGAACTCTTCTTGTCATCATCTGGCAGGGTTATATTTCAATTCAAGGAGACTTGCTCAGTCAAGGTGCTCTTATTGCCCTTATCAACTACCTCTTGCAGATCTTGGTGGAATTGGTTAAGCTCGCCATGCTGATAAATTCTCTTAATCAATCCTATATCTCAGCCAAGCGAATTGAGGAAGTTTTTACTGAAGCTCCAGAAGATATTTTTTCAGAATTAGAACAAAAACAAGCTACCGGTGATCGGGTTTTGCAAGTCAAAGAATTAACCTTTACCTATCCTGATGCGGCCCAGCCTTCTCTAAGAAACATTTCCTTTGATATGAAGCAAGGGCAAATTCTTGGTATCATCGGGGGAACTGGTTCAGGTAAATCAAGCTTGGTGCAAGTCTTACTTGGACTCTATCCAGTAGATAAGGGAAGCATTGACATTTATCGAGATGGATGTAGTCCTCATAATCTTGAGCAGTGGCGGTCTTGGATTGCCTATGTGCCCCAAAAGGTCGAACTCTTTAAAGGAACTATTCGTTCCAACTTGACTCTAGGTTTCAATCAAGAAGTATCTGACCAAGAACTCTGGCAGGCCTTGGAGATTGCGCAAGCTAAGGATTTTGTCAGTGAAAAGGAAGGACTTTTGGATGCCCTAGTTGAGGCTGGAGGTCGAAATTTCTCAGGGGGACAAAAACAAAGGCTATCTATCGCACGAGCAGTCTTGCGACAAGCACCATTTCTCATCCTAGATGATGCGACCTCGGCCCTAGACACCATTACCGAGTCCAAGCTCTTGAAAGCAATCCGAGAAAATCTGCCAAATACGAGCTTAATCTTGATTTCTCAAAGAACTTCTACACTTCAGATGGCTGACCAGATTCTCCTCTTGGAAAAAGGTGAGCTCCTGGCTGTTGGCAAGCACGATGACTTGATGCAAACTAGTCAAGTCTATCGCGAAATCAATGCATCCCAACATGGAAAGGAGGACTAGCATGAAACGACAAACTGCAAACCAGACGCTCAAACGTTTAGCCGTGGATTTAGCAAGCCATCCCTTTCTCCTTTTCCTAGCCTTTCTAGAAACGATTGCCCAAGTTGCTTTATCGATCTACCTACCTATCTTGATTGGGCAGGTCATTGACCAGGTCCTGGTGGCTGGTTCTTCACCAGTTTTTTGGCAGATTTTCATCCAGATGATCTTGGTAGTCATAGGAAATACTCTGGTACAATGGACCAATCCTCTCCTCTATAATCGCCTAATCTTCTCTTATACCAGAGATTTACGAGAGCGAATCATTCATAAGCTTCATCGTTTACCGATTGCTTTTGTGGATCGGCAGGGCAGTGGAGAGATGGTTAGTCGTGTGACCACAGACATAGAACAGCTGGCAGCCGGCTTGACCATGATTTTTAACCAATTTTTCATTGGCGTCTTGATGATTTTTGTTAGTATTCTAGCCATGCTCCAAATTCACCTTCTCATGACCCTCTTGGTCTTGCTATTGACGCCACTGTCTATGGTGATTTCACGCTTTATTGCCAAACGGTCCTATCATCTATTTCAGAAGCAAACAGAGACCAGGGGGATTCAGACTCAGTTGATTGAAGAATCGCTTAGCCAGCAGACTATTATCCAGTCCTTCAATGCTCAGACAGAGTTTATCCAAAGACTGCATGAGGCGAATGCCAACTACTCAGGCTATTCTCAGTCAGCCATCTTTTATTCTTCAACGGTCAATCCTTCGACTCGCTTTGTAAATGCACTCATTTACGCGCTTTTAGCTGGAGTGGGAGCTTATCGTATCATGATGGGGTCCACCTTGACCATCGGACGTTTAGTGACCTTTTTGAACTATGTTCAGCAGTACACTAAGCCCTTTAACGATATTTCTTCTGTTTTAGCCGAGTTGCAAAGTGCTCTCGCTTGCGCAGAGCGCGTCTATGCTGTCTTAGAAAGTCCTGAGGTTGCTGAAACAGGTAAGGAACTCTTGACCAGTGACCAAGTGAAGGGGGCTATTTCCTTTAAACATGTTTCTTTTGGATACAATCCTGAAAGGATCTTGATTAAGGACTTATCCACCGATATCCCAGCTGGTAGCAAGGTTGCTATTGTTGGTCCTACGGGTGCTGGAAAATCAACCCTCATCAATCTCCTCATGCGTTTTTATCCCATTAACTCGGGAGATATCTTGCTAGACGGGCGATCCATTTACGATTATACCCGAGCATCATTGAGACAGCAGTTTGGGATGGTGCTCCAAGAAACCTGGCTCAAGCAAGGGACTATTCATGACAATATTGCCTTTGGAAATCCTGAAGCCAGTCGGGAGCAGGTGATTGCTGCTGCCAAAGCAGCCAATGCAGATTTTTTCATCCAACAGTTGCCGCAGGGATACGATACCAAGTTGGAAAATGCAGGAGAATCTCTCTCTGTCGGTCAAGCCCAGCTCTTGACCATCGCCCGAGTCTTTCTGGCTATTCCTAAGATTCTTATCTTAGACGAGGCGACTTCATCCATTGATACGCGGACAGAAGTGCTGGTCCAGGACGCCTTTGCCAAACTCATGAAGGGGCGAACAAGCTTTATCATTGCTCACCGCTTGTCTACCATTCAGGATGCGGATTTGATTCTTGTCTTGGTAGATGGTGACATTGTTGAGTATGGTAACCATCAGGACCTCATGGCTAGAAAGGGCAAGTATTACCAAATGCAGCGAGCTGCAGTTTTTAGCTCTGAATAAGCCATCCCTGTCCATTTAAAGTCTTAATGACACTAAAAGTTGCCTTCGGGTGACTTTTTTGTTACAATAGCTAGAAAAATCAAGGTCTTAGAAGGAGAAAACAATGAAAGTCTATCAGCATGTAAATATCGTTACTTGTGACCAAGCTTTTCATGTGCATCTGGATGGTATCTTGGTTGTTAAGGATTCTCAAATCGTCTATGTCGGTCAAGAGAAGCCAGAGATTTTAGATCAAGCTGAGCAGATTATAGACTATCAAGGAGCTTGGATCATGCCTGGTTTGGTTAATTGCCACACCCATTCTGCTATGACAGGCTTGAGAGGGATCCGAGATGACAGCAATCTCCATGAATGGCTCAATGACTATATCTGGCCAGCTGAAGCAGGATTTACAGCAGATATGACTACAAGAGCAGTCAAGCAGGCTCTGACAGAGATGCTCCAGTCAGGAACAACAACCTTCAACGATATGTATAATCCCAATGGTGTGGATATTGAGAGAATTTATCAGGCAGTCAAGGCATCTAAGATGCGTTGTTATTTCTCACCGACCCTCTTTTCTTCAGAGACAGAGACAACTGCTGAGACCATAAGCAGAACACGTGCTATTATAGAGGAAATCTTAGGATATGAAAATCCAAATTTCAAGGTTATGGTAGCTCCACATTCTCCATACAGTTGTAATCAAGACTTGCTGGAAGAAAGCTTAGATATGGCAAAAGAGCTGGACATTCCTATCCATATCCATGTAGCGGAGACTCAGGAGGAATCAGGAATTATCCTCAAACGCTATGGCAAACGCCCCCTCACCTTTCTAGAAGAACTAGGTTACTTAGATCATCCGTCTGTCTTCGCTCATGGAGTCGAGTTAAACGAGCGAGAAATTGAACGCTTGGCGACTTCTCAAGTGGCTATCGCCCATAATCCTATTAGTAACCTTAAACTGGCCTCAGGAATCGCTCCCATCATCCAACTGCAAAAAGCAGGAGTGGCAGTAGGAATTGCGACAGATTCAGTTGCTTCCAACAACAACCTTGATATGTTTGAGGAAGGGCGGACCGCCGCTCTCCTTCAGAAGATGAAGAGTGGAGATGCGAGCCAATTTCCTATTGAAACAGCCCTCAAAGCTCTGACGATAGAAGGTGCTAAGGTTCTTGGAATGGAAGATCAGATAGGAAGTCTAGAAGTTGGCAAGCAGGCAGATTTTCTGGTCATCCAACCACAAGGAAAAATCCATCTCCAACCTCAGGAAAATATGCTCTCTCACCTCGTTTATGCAGTCAAATCCAGTGATGTTGATGATGTCTATATCGCTGGAGAACAGGTGGTTAAGCAAGGCAAAATTTTGACAGTAGAGATTTAAAAAAATTTCAAAAAAAGTTTGCAAAAATCTTGCATTCTTTTTTTGTCTATGCTATACTTATATACGGTTTGAAAAAACTGCCTAAGACAGTAGGGGAGCTCGACTCATAAAGATCCTACCGAGGACAAAACGTATCATGTAAAAAGAAGCGTATTGTACTTTCGTGTCTAGGTTTGGGCGCGTTTTTCTTTTGGAAAAATTCCCCAAGCAAAATAATTACGGAGGTGAACACACTAATGAGTGAAGCAATTATTGCTAAAAAAGCGGAACTAGTTGACGTAGTAGCTGAAAAAATGAAAGCTGCTGCATCTATCGTTGTTGTAGACGCTCGTGGTTTGACAGTTGAGCAAGATACAGTTCTTCGTCGTGAGCTTCGTGGAAGCGAAGTTGAGTATAAAGTTATTAAAAACTCAATCTTGCGTCGTGCAGCTGAAAAAGCTGGTCTTGAAGATCTTGCATCAGTATTTGTTGGACCATCTGCAGTAGCATTTTCTAACGAAGATGTTATCGCACCAGCGAAAATCTTGAACGATTTTGCTAAAAACGCTGAAGCACTTGAAATCAAAGGTGGTGCAATCGAAGGCGCTGTCGCATCTAAAGAAGAAATCGTTGCTCTTGCAACTCTTCCAAACCGCGAAGGACTTCTTTCTATGCTCCTTTCTGTACTTCAAGCGCCAGTGCGCAACGTTGCTCTTGCAGTCAAAGCGGTTGCAGACAACAAAGAAGACGCAGCTTAATCTTAAGCTACGCAGCGTAGCCTAGCTACGAAAAAAACTATTATAAAATTTAAAACTTATTTGGAGGAAATAACAATGGCATTGAACATTGAAAACATTATTGCTGAAATTAAAGAAGCTTCAATCCTTGAATTGAACGACCTTGTAAAAGCTATCGAAGAAGAATTTGGTGTAACTGCGGCTGCTCCTGTAGCTGTAGCTGCTGCTGGTGGCGCTGAAGAAGCTGCTAAAGATTCATTTGACGTTGAATTGACAGCTGCAGGCGACAAGAAAGTCGGCGTTATCAAAGTTGTACGTGAAATCACTGGTCTTGGACTTAAAGAAGCTAAAGAACTTGTTGATGGTGCACCAGGTGTCATCAAAGAAGGCGTTCCAACTGCAGAAGCAGAAGAAATCAAAGCTAAATTGGAAGAAGCTGGAGCTTCAGTTACTCTTAAATAATCAATTAATGATTATTTAAGGGCGGAAGCCGAGTTTAAAAGCCCTTTGTTATTTGTAAAGGCGCAATAATAGGAGATGTTTCTTTTGAAACTTCCCCATAAACACCCCCACAATTTTTTGTGGGGGTGTTTATTTTTTTCTTGTGCTATAATAATTGATAGAATATAATATGAAAACGGATTTATTTATTTTTTGTATCTATGTTTAAGACAAAAATTCATTTGGAGGTATTGATATGGAATTAGGTTACCAAGGAAGTGGTTCAGTTGAATTAAATGGAAAAAAAAGGGAGTGTCGCCTGTATTTGAATGAAGAAGAAGGAGGGATATTGCTTGAGATAGTAGTTAACAAAGGTTTACCAAGTACATTGGAACTTCCAAATCGCATAACTGAATTAAAAGTAGAATTATTTAACGGAGCAAAATTTGTATTATTTGACGCATACCGTTCAAAAGGAGTTTCAAGTAATATTTCATCGAGTACCTCTATTTTTCCCTTTAGTGCTAAATACTTTGTAAGTGGATTTAATTCATTAGAAAAATTTACTAACAAATTTAAAAGTGTATTCTTCGAGATTAGTGGTGTAATGAAATGGGGAGGTAAAGCTGCCTACTCGATTAGTAATGACTATGGTTTATATGGTAATTCTAACAACAGTACTATTATTTATAAAGATGAAAGTACGATAATTAAATATCTAGTTAGTGGGTCTATGCTTCCTATTCATGAGGATCAATTATTTATAGATAAAATAGAACTGAATCAAAGAACTATAATTGAGATTGAATTTATAGAGGAAACCTCTTTAGATGATTTTTTTGATTTATTTGAAAAAATTAAGAGATTAATTGAGTTGACACTCGTTGAAGAAATTAAAGTTCATAAAATTCAAGGGGTATCTAAATTAGTATTTGATGTATATGATAGTAATTATAAAAAACCTAGAACATTGGATATCATTAGTCCTATTATAAGAAAAGATAGATTTATGGGGAACTATTATGATAGGTATATATTAAAAACATTTTTTTTAGATGATTTGTTAGAAAATAATAGTTTTAAATATTACTTTGAGTCCTATTATAAATTAAAACCGATCATAGATCTCTATATGGAACTGCTGTATACAAAAGGGATATCACCAGTTAGACTGTTTTTAAATGTTATTCAAGCTCTAGAAACGTATCATTCAAGGTTTAAAGCTGGATCAATGAAAGAATTTAAAGATAGAGTAAAGTGGCTAACAGACGGTCGTACAGATAAGATGGAAAGTTTTCTTTTAGGGAAATCTAAAAATTTTATTACGCTCGAAAGTAGACTTGCCGATTTAATTATAGCTGAGTACCAAGTTTTTTTTAGGACAGGAGACTTTAAAAGGACTGAATTTCCCTCCGTTGTTGCTAATACTAGAAACTATTATATCCACTACAATGAATCTATTAAAGAGAAAACAAGGATTTTAAGCGAAGAGGAGTTAAGCATTTATAATAATTGCTTACTGATGATTTTAGATTACTATATTTATTTAGAATTAGGTTTTTCGGAACATCAAAAATTAAAAGAAAAGCTAACACAAAGATGGGGGAGTGTTCAAACTAAATTAGACCTTAAAAAGGCGTTTGATGATAAATATGAGAAAAAATAATATTAAAAACATTAGCCAATATGAAGAGGAAGTTAGAATACTATCTTTTTGCATAAAGGCTATTAGAATCTTAAATTTTAAGAATTGAAAAAACTGGCTACCCGTTTGGGTAGTCAGTTTCCGTAATTTGTTTTTTATACCACACCTTGTGCAATCATAGCGTTTGCTACATTTTCAAAGGCAGCGATATTTGCTCCTGCAAGGTAGTCAGTACCAAGACCGTATGTTTCAGCAGTTGTTTTAGCTGTGTTAAAGATGTTTGTCATGATGTCTTTGAGACGTCCATCAACTTCTTCACGTGTCCATGAAAGGCGAAGGCTGTTTTGGCTCATTTCAAGCGCTGATACAGCTACACCACCAGCGTTGGCAGCTTTGGCAGGTCCGTAAAGGATTCCGTTTTCTTTGTAGACTTTAATCGCATCAAGATCGCTTGGCATGTTGGCACCTTCAGATACACAGATAACGCCTTGGTCAACCAAGCGCTTAGCTGCTTCGCCGTTGATTTCGTTTTGAGTCGCACATGGAAGAGCAATATCGTAGTTACCAGTGTAAGTCCAAACAGAGCCTTCATGATAAGTAGCGGTTGCTTTCTCAGCTGCGTATTCTGTCAAGCGAGCACGGCGTTTTTCTTTAACATCAACCAAAAGATTGAAGTCAATACCATTTTCGTCGATGACATAACCGTTTGAGTCAGATACAGAGATAACAGTAGCGCCGAGTTCAGTTGCTTTTTGAAGAGCGTATTGAGCTACGTTACCAGAACCTGAAATAACCACTTTCTTACCAGCAAAACTGTTACCATTAGCTTTGAGCATTTCTTCAGTGTAGTAAACCAAACCGTAACCAGTTGCTTCTGGACGAATCAAGCTACCACCGAATCCAAGAGGTTTACCAGTCAAGACACCAGCATCAAATTGGTTAAGGCGTTTGTATTGACCGTAAAGGTAACCAATTTCACGTCCACCAACACC
Source organism: Streptococcus oralis (assembly GCF_003943385.1). GTDB lineage: Bacteria > Bacillota > Bacilli > Lactobacillales > Streptococcaceae > Streptococcus > Streptococcus oralis_CA. The sequence continues at coordinate 115,284 of NZ_RJPI01000003.1, read as the reverse complement.
GATATCGCCAGCTGGGACGTCGAGTGATGGTCCGATGTATTTTTGCAATTCAGTCATGAAGCTTTGGCAGAAGCGCATCACTTCAGCATCAGTCTTTCCTTTAGGATCGAAGTCTGATCCACCTTTACCTCCACCGATTGGAAGTCCAGTCAAAACGTTTTTAAAGATTTGTTCGAAGCCGAGGAATTTCAAGATCCCTTGGTTTACAGTTGGGTGGAAACGAAGTCCGCCTTTATATGGTCCGACAGCTGAGTTGAACTGAACACGGTAACCACGGTTGACTTGAACTTTTCCATCACGGTCAACCCAAGGAACACGGAAAGAAATCACGCGCTCAGGTTCAGTGATGCGTGCCAAGATATTTTCTTCAATATACTCAGGGTGTTTTTCAAATACAGGCTCTAGGGTGCTGAAGAATTCTTCAACCGCCTGGAGAAATTCAGCCTCATGCCCGTTACGAGCTTTCACAGTTGCAAACACGCTTTGGATATAGTCTTTAGCAGATGTCATATCGTTCTCCTTTTTTGTTGTTATATTTTATTACATGAGCCATTATAGCAGAATTTTTTTTGAGTGTAAAGAAAAAAACAGAAATTTTCTAAAAATTCTTTCAATTTACAAAACCGAACATTTTATATAGAAATTAGTTTCTCAAAGAGAAAATCTTAAAGTATGGTATAATATTAGAAATAAAAGGAATCTGGAGGATCAGAATCATGGTATCAACGAAAACGCAAATAGCTGGCTTTGAGTTTGACAATTGCTTGATGAATGCAGCGGGTGTGGCTTGTATGACGATAGAAGAGCTTGAAGGAGTCAAAAACTCAGCGGCCGGTACTTTTGTTACGAAGACTGCGACCTTGGACTTTCGTCAGGGCAATCCTGAGCCACGTTATCAGGATGTTCCACTTGGTTCTATCAACTCCATGGGCTTACCAAATAATGGTTTAGACTATTATTTGGACTATCTTTTGGACTTGCAGGAAAAAGAGCCAAACCGTACTTTCTTCCTTTCCCTAGTCGGCATGTCTCCAGAGGAAACGCATACCATCTTGAAAAAAGTCCAAGAGAGTGAATTCAATGGACTGACCGAGCTTAATCTCTCTTGTCCAAATGTTCCAGGTAAACCACAGATTGCCTATGATTTTGAGACCACAGACCGTATCTTGTCAGAGGTATTTGCCTACTTTACCAAACCTCTTGGGATTAAATTGCCACCATATTTTGATATTGTTCACTTTGATCAAGCAGCTGCTATTTTCAACAAGTACCCGCTCAAGTTTGTTAACTGTGTTAACTCTATAGGAAACGGCCTTTACATAGAAGACGAGTCCGTCGTCATTCGTCCTAAAAATGGTTTTGGTGGGATTGGTGGAGAGTATATCAAACCAACTGCTCTTGCTAATGTGCACGCCTTTTATCAACGTTTAAATCCGCAAATCCAAATCATCGGAACGGGTGGCGTTTTAACGGGGCGTGATGCCTTTGAACATATCCTCTGCGGTGCTAGTATGGTGCAGGTTGGAACAACGCTCCATAAAGAAGGCGTGGGTTCTTTTGAACGCATTACCAATGAACTAAAAGCAATCATGGCAGAAAAAGGATACGAAAACCTAGAAGATTTCCGTGGGAAATTGCGCTATATTGATTAAGTTTAATAAAAAATCAGAAGAAAGGAGAGAAGATGCTTGCCATTGAAGACAGTCAAAAGTTGTCTCTAGCAAATTTATCTAGCTTGAACCTATTTACAGGGACAGACCAAGGTCAGTTTGAAGTTATGAAGAGTCAAGTGTTGAAACAGCTCGGCTATGATCCAGCCGACCTCAATTTTGCCTACTTTGACATGAAAGAAGTAACCTATAAGGATGTGGAACTGGAGCTAGTCAGTCTCCCTTTCTTTGCAGATGAGAAAATCGTGATATTAGACCATTTTGTCGATATTACAACAGCCAAGAAACGCTTTTTAACAGATGACGAGCTCAAGTCATTTGAGGAATATCTTGACAATCCTTCACCGACGACTAAGATCTTGATATTTGCAGAAGGGAAGCTGGATAGCAAGAGACGATTGGTCAAATTACTTAAGCGTGATGCCAAGGTCTTTGATGCAGTAGAAGCTAAAGAACAAGAACTTCGTCAGTATTTCCAAAAATGGAGTCAGACACAAGGTCTGCAGTTTGCAGAAAAATCTTTTGAAAATCTACTCATCAAATCTGGTTTTCAATTTAGCGAAATCCAGAAAAATCTCCTCTTTTTGCAGTCTTATAAGTCAGACGGCGTGATTGAGGAGAAGGACATTGTTGATGCGATTCCTAAGACTTTACAAGACAATATTTTCGACTTAACTCAGTTTATCTTGGCTAAGAAGATTGATCAGGCCCGTGACTTGGTTAGAGACTTGACCTTACAAGGGGAGGATGAAATCAAGCTCATAGCTGTCATGCTAGGACAATTCCGAACCTTTACCCAGGTGAAGATTTTATCAGAGGCTGGTCAGACGGAATCACAGATTGTAAGTAGTCTGGGGACTTATTTGGGACGCAATCCTAATCCTTATCAAATCAAGTTCGCATTAAGAGATTCGAGAGGGATTTCTTTGGCTTTTCTCAAGCGAGCGATTTCTTATTTGATTGAAACAGACTACCAGATTAAGACAGGTGTCTATGAAAAAAGTTACTTGTTTGAAAAGGCACTCTTACAGATTGCGACAGAGGCAAATTGAGCAAAAAACTTGAAAAAATAGGATGATTGCGTTATCATTTTCATATAGAAAGAAAAAGAGGTATTACAGATGGCTATTATCTTACCAGACCTTCCATACGCATACGACGCTTTGGAACCATACATCGATGCAGAAACAATGCACTTGCACCATGACAAACACCATCAAACTTATGTCAACAATGCCAATGCTGCTCTTGAAAAACACCCTGAAATTGGTGAAGACCTTGAAGCTTTGCTTGCTGATGTAGACTCTATCCCAGCTGATATCCGTCAAGCACTTATCAACAATGGCGGTGGACACTTGAACCACGCTCTTTTCTGGGAATTGATGACTCCTGAAAAAACAGCTCCTTCAGCAGAACTTGCAGCAGCAATCGACGCAACATTTGGCTCATTTGAAGAGTTCCAAGCAGCCTTTACAGCAGCAGCTACAACTCGCTTCGGTTCTGGATGGGCATGGTTGGTTGTCAACAAAGAAGGGAAACTTGAAGTAACTTCAACAGCAAACCAAGACACACCAATCTCAGAAGGTAAAAAACCAATCTTGGGCTTGGACGTTTGGGAACATGCTTACTACGTGAAATACCGCAATGTACGTCCTGATTACATCAAAGCTTTCTTCTCAGTCATCAACTGGAACAAAGTAGATGAGCTTTACGCAACAGCAAAATAATGAAAATAATGAAAAGGAAGGGAAGAGTCATTCTTCTCTTTTTGCTTTATAAGGCAGGAGTCTGACAAAATCGTCAGACTTTTTTCATTTTTATGAGAAACGTGCTAACTGCTAGAAATTATGGTAAAATAGAGTGTTGAGTAATCGTGGAAAAGGAAGACTATGCGTAAAGAAATTGCACCTGAATTATACAACTATAACAAGTTTCCTGGCCCAGAATTTCATGTAAATGGGGATAAGGTTGAGACTGAAGGGATTGCTTTTACCTTGGTTGAAAATATCAAGGATGCCTTCGATGTGACAGTCTTTAATCAACGCTTTTCAGAAGTGTTGACCAAGTTTGACTATGTCGTGGGGGACTGGAGCAATGAACAGCTCCGCCTACGTGGCTTTTACAAAGACGACCGAACAGAGGAAAAAATTGAAAAGATCAGTCGCTTACAGGACTATCTTTTGGAGTACTGTAGTTATGGTTGTGCCTATTTTGTTCTAGAAAATCAAGCACCTAAGCGTGCGTCGTTTGACAAGAAAATGCGTAGAAAAGAGGAGGAAAACCCTTCTAGAAAGGGAAAGAAACCTTCGCAAAACAAGAGAAAACCAAATACGGATAAGCGAAATAGACGTCGTCATAAGGACCAAAAGTCTCAGAAAGAGGACAAGGGACAGCGCCATTTTGTCATTCGTCAGAAATAGATAGAGAATAAGGAGAAGAGATGAAACCGTCTATTTATAGTTTAACACGTCAAACCATGCAAGAATGGGTATTAGAACAAGGAGAAAAGAAATTCCGTGCAGATCAAATCTGGGAATGGCTCTACCGTAAACGTGTCCAGTCATTTGAAGAAATGACCAACCTTTCCAAGGATTTGATTGCCAAGCTCAGTGACCAGTTTGTGGTCAATCCATTGAAACAACGCATCGTACAAGAGTCAGCCGACGGTACTGTTAAGTATCTTTTTGAGTTGCCAGATGGTATGTTGATTGAGACAGTACTCATGCGTCAACACTACGGTTTGTCAGTCTGTGTGACCACTCAGGTCGGTTGTAATATCGGTTGTACCTTCTGTGCATCAGGCTTGATTAAGAAGCAACGTGATCTTAATAACGGTGAAATCGTAGCGCAGATCATGATGGTTCAGAAATACTTTGATGAGCGTGGTCAGGATGAACGTGTCAGTCATATCGTTGTCATGGGAATTGGTGAGCCCTTTGATAACTACAATAATGTCTTGAATTTCGTTCGTACCATCAATGATGACAAGGGAATGGCTATCGGTGCTCGTCACATCACTGTTTCTACCTCAGGTTTGGCCCATAAAATTCGTGACTTTGCTAATGAAGGCGTACAGGTTAATCTGGCTGTGTCTCTTCACGCACCCAATAATGAATTGCGTTCAAGCATCATGAAAATTAACCGTGCCTTTCCGATTGAAAAACTCTTTGCTGCTATTGAGTACTATATCGAAACAACCAATCGCCGGGTGACTTTTGAGTATATCATGCTCAATGAAGTCAATGATGGAATTGAACAAGCCTTGGAGTTGGCTGAGTTGCTCAAGAACATCAAAAAATTATCTTATGTAAACTTGATTCCCTATAACCCAGTTAGTGAACATGACCAATATAGCCGTAGTCCTAAAGAACGCGTGATGGCCTTCTATGACACTCTCAAGAAAAAAGGAATCAACTGTGTTGTTCGTCAAGAGCATGGTACTGATATTGATGCAGCTTGTGGGCAATTGCGCTCCAATACAATGAAACGTGACCGCCAGAAGGCAGTCGCAGCGGTAAATCCATAAAATGACTAAAAAAAGAGAATTAATCTTAAGATTGGGAGTGGCTGTTTATAGCCTATGCATTGTCTGTTTTTGCTTCACTCCCCAGCCTCAACTTCCTACAGGAGTGGAAACTCCAGGTATTCAAACTTTTGGACGCCTGGTTTTTCTTTTAACTCCTTTAAACTCCCTTTGGAATCTAGGTGAAGTGACCAGTTTGGGACAAGTCCTTTGGATCTTTTTGCAGAACATTTTAAATGTTTTCTTGCTTTTCCCTCTGGTCTTTCAACTCATTTATCTCTGTCCAAACTTGCGGCAAACGAAAAAAATCCTCCTTCTCAGTTTTTTACTGAGCTTGGGAATTGAGTGTACGCAACTGGTCTTAGACTTTTTCTTTGATTTTAATCGCGTCTTTGAGATTGATGATTTGTGGACCAACACCTTGGGAGGCTATCTGGCTTGGCTCCTCTATAAAGGATTGCATAAAAACAAGATAAGGAATTAGAATGAGTATTTTAGAAGTTAAAAATCTGAGTCACGGTTTTGGTGACCGTGCAATTTTTGAAGATGTGTCTTTCCGTCTCCTCAAGGGTGAACACATCGGTTTAGTCGGTGCCAATGGTGAAGGAAAATCAACCTTTATGAGCATCGTGACTGGTAAGATGTTACCAGATGAAGGAAAGGTTGAGTGGTCCAAGTATGTGACTGCTGGCTATCTGGATCAGCACGCTGTGCTAAAGGAAGGTCAAACTGTTCGTGATGTGCTCCGTACAGCCTTTGATGAGCTATTTAAAGCAGAAGCTCGCATCAATGACCTCTATATGGAGATGGCAGAAGAGGGAGCAGATATCGACGCGCTGATGGAAGAAGTTGGTGAACTCCAAGACCGTTTGGAGAGTCGTGATTTCTATACCTTAGATGCTAAGATTGATGAAGTAGCGCGTGCCCTCGGTGTCATGGACTATGGTATGGATACAGACGTAACAGCCTTGTCAGGTGGACAAAGAACCAAGGTCCTCTTGGCTAAACTCCTCCTCGAAAAACCAGATATTTTGTTGCTTGACGAGCCAACCAACTATTTGGATGCTGAACACATTGACTGGCTCAAGCGTTATCTCCAAAACTATGAGAATGCCTTTGTCCTTATTTCACATGATATTCCTTTCCTCAACGACGTAATAAATATCGTCTATCATGTTGAAAATCAACAATTGACTCGTTATTCTGGAGACTACTACCAGTTCCAAGAAGTCTATGCTATGAAGAAATCTCAGTTAGAAGCGGCCTATGAACGTCAACAGAAAGAGATTGCCGACCTTAAGGATTTCGTGGCTCGCAATAAAGCCCGTGTTGCAACACGTAATATGGCCATGTCCCGTCAAAAGAAACTCGATAAGATGGATATCATTGAACTCCAAAGCGAGAAACCAAAGCCGTCCTTTGATTTCAAACCAGCTCGCACCCCCGGGCGCTTTATCTTCCAAGCTAAGGACTTGCAGATTGGTTATGGCCGTCCACTTACCAAACCCTTAAACCTCACCTTTGAACGCAATCAAAAGGTTGCTATTATTGGGGCAAATGGTATCGGGAAAACAACCCTCTTGAAGTCTCTCTTGGGGATTATTCCACCAATTGCTGGAGAAGTCGAACGTGGCGACTATCTAGAACTTGGCTACTTTGAGCAGGAAGTAGAAGGGGGCAATCGTCAGACGCCTCTAGAAGCGGTCTGGAATGCCTTTCCAGCACTCAATCAGGCAGAAGTTCGTGCAGCCCTTGCTCGTTGTGGTTTGACAACTAAGCATATCGAAAGCCAGATTCAGGTCTTGTCAGGTGGAGAACAAGCCAAGGTTCGTTTCTGTCTCTTGATGAATCGTGAAAATAACGTCTTAGTGCTGGACGAGCCGACCAACCACCTAGATGTGGATGCCAAGGATGAACTCAAACGAGCCCTTAAAGAGTACAAAGGAAGTATTCTTATGGTTTGCCACGAACCAGACTTCTATGAAGGCTGGATGGACCAAATCTGGGACTTTAACAAGCTAACTTAAAAGCGCTAAAAAAGCCAAGTCGAAATGACTTGGCTTTTTTGACTAGTAATTTAAATAGCTTTCAACTTCAGATTTCTCAATTTCTTTACCGTAGTGGCAAATCGGACAAGAAACGAAGTAACTTTTACCATAAGGAAAAAGTGGAATCCAGTAGAGGGTGAACTTGCGTCCAGTTTCTACGATCTCCCAAGTGTCGACATTGTTACAGTGACCGCATTCAATCGCAGTTTGCGTATGTCCCAAATCTTTCTGATAACCTTTAGAACCCCAAAATAAAATCATGTCATCGTCTCCTTATCTGTTGATGGCTTATTTTTTGCTGAAGTCATAGTCTTTCACCACTTCGATACTATCGATAGTGATAGCAGTAGTTGGTTTGTCTTTCTCATCTTTTTCAGCCTTGGCAATCTTATCAACAACATCCATGCCATCGATGACTTGACCAAAGACAGGGTGTTTGCCGTCTAGACTAGGATTTCCACCCTCTTTATAGGCTTCGATGATTTTCTTTGGATACTTGCTTGTAGGGAGTTTAGCTGAAATATCTGTCGAGTTTTGGTTGATGAAAAACTGGCTACCGTTGGTATTTGGTTGACCAGTGTTAGCCATAGCAAGAGCTCCGCGGATATTGTATAGGTAAGGAGAAATTTCATTTTTGAAACCAGTTCCCTTGTCCTTCGTTTTATCCTTATCATGCCAGATAGATTGGCCACCTGTACCATCTCCCTTAGGATCTCCAGTTTGGACCATAAAGCCATCGATGACACGGTGGAAGGTAATGCCGTTATAGTAGCCTTCTTTAGCGTGAGTAAGGAAGTTTTCAACTGCTAGAGGTGCTAGTTTTGGAAAGAGTTTGATGCGGATATCGCCTTGATTTGTGTGTAGAACAGCTTCGGCTTCATCTTCAGCAACTTCTTTAGAAAGTTGAGGGAAGTTGGCATTTTCATTGGTCAAAGCATCATTCAAATCTTTGGCAGCCTGAGCAGCTGCTTTGGAGCTTTCTTCTGCTGCAAGACTAGAGTCAACATAGTCATCACCACGGAGACCACGTTGGATACTAGTACATCCTGCAAGGGCTACAGTTGATAGTAAAAGAAGGGTTGCTAATTTTTTCATTGTTTTCCTCTCAAAAATTCATTTCTATCATTGTACCTTAAAAGGAGATTGATTTCAAATGTTTAAAAAAATTTCAAACTCTGTCAAGTTTTTTTCTTGACACATACCAGAAATCTGCTATAATAGAACATGTGCTAAATAGCTCAGCTATTTCACCAAAATAAAAAATAAGAAAAGAGATATTAAAAAATGGCAGTTAAAATCCGTTTGACTCGTATGGGTTCTAAGAAAAAACCTTTCTACCGTATCAACGTAGCAGACTCACGTTCACCACGTGATGGACGTTTCATCGAAACAGTTGGAACTTACAACCCACTTGTTGAAGAAAACCAAGTAACTTTGAAAGAAGACCGCGTTCTTGCATGGTTGGCTGATGGAGCTCAACCTTCAGATACAGTTCGCAACATCCTTTCAAAAGAAGGCGTATTGAAAAAATTCCACGATTCTAAATTCTCAAAATAAGTTTAAAGTAGGTTGACAGATGGATACGATTGAAAATCTCATTATTGCGATTGTGAAACCTTTGATTTCACAACCTGATGCCTTAACTATCAAGATTGAAGACACACCAGAGTTTTTGGAGTATCACTTGGATCTTGACCAAAGCGATGTCGGTCGTGTTATCGGTCGTAAGGGTCGCACTATCTCAGCGATAAGAACGATTGTCTACTCTGTCCCAACTGAAGACAAAAAAGTAAGAATCGTTATCGATGAAAAATAAAGAAAGCGGGACAGATGTCTCGCTTTTTTGTGAGGAGGAGAAGATGATGGATTTAACGTTTAGACAATTACAAGCTTACTTACTAGATCATTACCAGCAATCTCGAACTGAGGAAGGCCTCTTTATCAAACTAGTGGAGGAAGTCGGAGAAGTAGCTGAGGTCTTGAATGGGCGCTCTGGTCGAAAAGAGGGCGTTCAGGACTCGAACGAGGAACTAGCCAAAGAATTGGCTGATATTATTCACTACACGGTTGCAATCGCGGCTATCAACGATATTGACCTAACCAAAACCATCTTTGACAAAGATAAGAAGGCTGCCATTAAGTATCAACATGAACGTGATTTGGAAGTATTTTTGGAAAGTCTCCAAGAGAACTAGAAGTAATCTCTTTTCACTGATATGAAAGGTTTCTCCTAGTTTACGCTAGCTTGTATAGAGAAAGTAATGAAATTGGCAGATTATGCTATCAAAGTAAGGAATCTCCAAGAGGTAGACAAGCTAGAACTTGTGAGACAAGAACGAGAAAAGTAGGTCAGAATAGCTACTTCCTTTATAGGAAATGAAAAAGAATTTATCACCTTGAAAGAGTGATAGGAGACATAAAATACCAATCCTAGAAATAGCATCTAGGATTTTACTATGCTAAAATGGAAAGACAGTCTCAAAGAATTCTAGTCAATCAATCTTGAGAATAGCTACTTTTAAAGGGAGTAACAATCTATGAACGAGAAAACAAAAGCATACCTAGCAGCATTATCCTTTTCAGCCATCATTGGTTTTTCTTTTTTATTTACTAAGATTGCTTTGGGCTATGCCAGTCCTCTCACAAACTTGGCACATCGCTATACAATCGCTGCTTTGGTATTGGTCATCCTTCATCAAACAAAACTTATCAATGTGAGTTTAAGTAGAAAAGATATTCTTTCTATTCTGCCTATGAGTCTTTTCTATCCACTTCTCTTCTTTATTTTCCAATCCTTTGCTTTACAGTATATATCGTCTTCTGAAGCGGGAATTTTACAAGCACTTGTCCCGATTTTTACTCTCCTTTTGGCATCGGTCTTTCTCAAGGAAAAGACAAGTTTGTTGCAAAAGTTCTTTTTAATTTTATCTGTAGCAGGAGTAGTTTTCATCTTCCTTAGCAAAGGAGCAAACTTTAGCACGGAAACTGCTAGCTTGGGCTTTCTCTTGATGTTGGGATCTGTTCTCGCCAATGCGATAAACAATATCCTCAGCAAGGCTAAAGGAGATCGCTATCGGGCCGTGGATATGACAGCTGTTGTGATATTTGTTGGCTTCGTCACCTTTAATATGCTGAGTCTGACCACGCACTATCTAGAGGGGAACATATTAGCTTACTTTGCACCACTTGGACAGGTGTCCTATCTGCTTTCCATCCTCTATTTGGGAATACTAGCCTCTATCGTGACTGGTAGTCTTTCTATCTATGCTATCGTTCGCCTCGGTGCATCAACCGTCAGTGTCTTTGGCAATCTTGGAACAGTTTTGACCATTCTAGCTGGAGCTCTTATCCTCCACGAACCAATTTATAGTTACCATGTGATTGGAGCTGCTCTGATTATTGCTGGAATCTTAGGCATGAATCTGATGAGAAGAAAGTAAAGATTGCTTAGCAGTCTTTTTCTTTATCTAAATAATGCAGAAAATTCAAAATTTTTAATGAAATTAAGTTTAAAAAACGATGATTTTAATATAGCATGTTAAAATAGATAAAAAGAATAATACTAGGATAAAGAGGAGAGAGCGTAAAAATGAAGCAAAATGATATAGCTGAAGCTATTGCTTTTTATAACAGAGAACCTGAGGTGTTGGAACGTCACCTTATAGCAGTCGTAGATTGTGATTTGGTTGTTTATCATCGTCCTGGAAACGCAAGTAAAGGGCATATTATTTTTTATCATGGAGCTTGTGGACGTAGTCAGATGTGGGCCCACCAGTATGATGCCTTTGATGGATTTGACCTTTACTTTGTCAATGTTAGAGGACAGGGTGAATCACCTATGAAAGTTGGGCTACCCGACTTGGAAGGCGCTGTTCAAGATGTAGATGCCATTTTGTCCTATTTCCAGCTGGATAAGGTGATATTGGTTGGTCATTCTTGGGGAGGAAATCCACTTCAAGAGTACACCTATCGCCATCCAGAAAGAATCCTAGCCTTGGTCATGGTAGATAGTTGGGGACAGCATCGTTACCTATCAGAGAAAGAAAGAGGTCGAATCAAATATAGTTCTCTTATGTACAAAACGATTCCTTGGAAGGTGATTGCTGATAAGAACTCAAAAATGTGTAGTGATAACCCGATCACAAGAGAATTAGTCAAGACGGCCATTATAGAAACTGGGCGAGATGTTTTCTTGAACCTTGGAATCACAGGTTTCTTGGCAGTCCATGAGATAGAAGGATATAAAGGAAATCCTCCCATGCTATTAGTAAGAGGAGAAAATGATTTTCCCAAACACCTAAAAATAATCTATGATGGTATCATTGCTCTAAATCCCAATGCGCGTCAAGTAACGATTTCAGACAGCAAACACCAACCGATGAATGACCATCCTGAAGAGTTTAATCAGCTAGTTGGTGAATTTTTTGAAGAAGTAGTAGCCTTGTAAGATAGGACCTATCCAACTTGTGAAAATCCCTGGAACGTGATAAAATAAAGGGTAGAAATAGATACAGGAGACAAGATGAACTACTTTAATGTTGGGAAAATCGTCAATACGCAGGGTCTACAGGGGGAGATGCGAGTCTTGTCTGTGACGGATTTTGCTGAAGAACGGTTTAAAAAAGGAGCAGAGCTGGCTTTATTTGATGAAAAAGATCAGTTTATCCAAACAGTGACCATTGCTAGCCACCGTAAGCATAAGAATTTTGACATTATCAAATTCAAAGACATGTACCATATCAATGCGATTGAAAAGTACAAGGGGTATAATCTCAAGGTCGCTGAGGAAGACCTAAATGACTTAGATGATGGTGAATTCTACTATCATGAAATTATTGGTTTGGAAGTTTACGAGGGAGACAACTTGATAGGAACTATCAAGGAAATCCTGCAACCAGGTGCCAACGATGTCTGGGTGGTCAAGCGAAAAGGTAAGCGTGATCTGCTTCTACCTTACATACCCCCAGTAGTTCTCAATGTTGATATTCCAAACAAACGGGTTGATGTGGACATCTTAGAAGGATTAGACGATGAAGATTGATATTTTAACCCTCTTTCCTGAGATGTTTTCTCCGCTGGAGCACTCGATTGTTGGAAAGGCTCGAGAAAAAGGGCTCTTGGATATCCAGTACTATAATTTCAGAGAATATGCTGAAAAGGCCCGTCATGTTGACGATGAGCCATACGGAGGCGGTCAGGGTATGTTGCTCCGCGCCCAACCTATTTTCGATGCCTTTGACGCCATTGAAAAGAAAAATCCCCGCGTCATTCTTCTCGATCCTGCTGGGAAGCAGTTCGATCAAGCCTACGCTGAGGATTTGGCTCAAGAAGAGGAACTGGTCTTTATCTGCGGTCACTACGAAGGGTATGACGAACGCATCAAGACCTTGGTAACGGATGAGATTTCCCTAGGAGACTATGTCCTGACTGGTGGTGAATTGGCTGCTATGACCATGATTGATGCTACGGTTCGCTTGATCCCAGAAGTGATTGGCAAGGAGTCTAGTCACCAAGATGATAGTTTTTCATCAGGCCTACTCGAATATCCTCAGTATACACGGCCTTATGACTATCGTGGCATGGTGGTGCCAGATGTGCTCATGAGTGGTCATCATGAAAAGATTCGCCAGTGGCGGCTTTACGAAAGTCTAAAGAAAACCTACCAGCGCAGACCTGATTTGCTAGAAAACTATCAACTAACAGCAGAAGAAGAAAAAATGCTGGCAGAAATCAAAGAAAACAAAGAATAAAGGAGAACCTTATGCAAGTAATCAAACGTAACGGAGAAGTTGCCGACTTTGATCCAGATAAAATTTACCAAGCTGTCCTAAAAGCGGCTCAGACAGTTTATGTTTTGACAGATGATCTACGTCAAAACCTAGCTCAAGTCACTAAAAAAGTAGTCTTGGACTTGGAAGAAGCAAAAGTAGAACGTGCAACCATCAGTATGATCCAATCAATGGTTGAAAATCGTTTGTTAGGAGCGGGTTACATCACCATCGCAGAGCACTATATCTCTTATCGCTTGCAACGTGATTTGGAGAGAAGTGGTTATGGTGACCATATAGCAGTTCACCTGCATTTTGAACAAATTCGTTAAGAAAAAGAGTGGGATGAAAAACATCTCACTCTTTCTTAAATAGGCTTTTCTGTGCTTTTTCTACCGTAGAAGGGACAAAACGGATTCTCTTGATGTCACCAATCCGAATGATACGTGTCACATTTCTGGTGAAATTTTTGACAATAATCTGTTGACGACTGACATCATATTTGACGATATCACCTGTAAAACTTGTCTCAGCGAGTATGACATGAACAGCCGTTTTTTTCTGGATGGCCTGTTCAATTGTGCTAATAAGGGAGTCGTTTTCAGAATAATCTTGTTCATCATGTCCACTGAGAAAGTCTTGTATCTTATCTAAGACTTGCTTGAATGTGTACCTCATAGGCCTCTCCCTTCTTATCTATCCATATTATATAAAAAATTCGTAAAATCCACAAGATTTTACGAATAGACTAGAGAAAGCATATCACATAAAGGAGTTAAAAATGGCAGAATTTACATTTGAAATCGAAGAACACTTACTGACCTTGTCTGAAAATGAAAAAGGATGGACAAAGGAACTAAACCGAGTTAGCTTTAATGGTGCGCCAGCAAAGTTTGATATTCGGACTTGGAGCCCCGACCATACCAAAATGGGCAAAGGAATTACTCTTTCCAATGAAGAATTTCAGGTAATGGTGGATGCCTTTAAAGGCAATCAGTAAAAGAGCCACGGGACTATTGTCCCAGGCTCATTTTTTATCTTGAGAAATAAGCGATGCTTTTCAATCGTTCTAGCAGGGGACGACCAATGAAACTAATCGCAATGATTTTACCAAGGTCAGGGAGGATAAAGGGAAGGACACCAACTGCAAGTGCCTTATCAAATGGCATCCCAGCAAGGAAATGGAGGCTGAGAATACCTCCGACAAAGACGAGGGAATCACCCAAGAGGTTGGCTAGGAAAATGCGAATATAGCCACTATTTTGATGGATGAGATAAGATGTAAGTCCCGCATAGACAAGGTCGAACCAAAGATAACCTGCACTTGGACCGACTAAAACGTGAAATCCAGCGCCTCCCCCCGCAAAGACAGGAAGACCAATGGCACCTAGCAGGAGATAGAGAGCTACAGATAGGACCGCTTCTCTGGGTCTAAAAACAGTAGCAATAAGACCAATCGCAAAGTTTTGCAGAGTGAAGGGAACAGGACCGATAGGGAGACTGATTTGTGCCAAAACGGCGATGAGAGCAGCACCGATAGCAGGAATAACGTAGATATGAGCTTTTTTCAAAAATGTTAACCTCTTTTCAAAAATATAGTAACTATTATACTGATCTGAAAAGAAAAGTCAACCTGTTTTTTATACTGAGGTAACAAACCTGTAACAGCCGATTTTGCATGTAAAAAGGAGTCTGGGACAAAAGTCTAACCTTAAATATAAAAAGCGAACAAAATCATTTATCTGACACCTAGAATTCTGTTTTGTTCGCTTTTTTTGTCTAATCTATCGATTTTAAAAATTTATAATAAAGAATTCCTGAAATCAAAATCTTTTTGTCCCAGTCTCTTGCGATAATTAGCGCATGGTCACAAATTCTTCAGAAGCGGTTGGGTGGATAGCTACTGTAGCATCAAAGTCGGCCTTGGTTGCTCCCATCTTGATAGCAACAGCGAATCCTTGAATCATCTCATCCACTCCGTAACCAAGTCCGTGAAGTCCGACAACTTTTTCATCAGCACCGGCGGTGATGAGTTTGAAGCGAGATTCCTGACGATGGTTTGTAACGGCAGAGTACATAGATGAAAAGCTTGACTTGTAGACTTTAATGTGATCTTGGCCGTATTCTTTGATAGCTTCTTCTTCAGTCAACCCCACGGTTCCAATTGCTGGGTGGGAGAAGACAACAGTAGGAATCGTCGTGTAGTCCATCTTAGCACTTGTTTTCCCATTAAAGAGACGTTCAGATAGGGTACGTCCAGCCTTGATGGCTACTGGAGTTAGTTCCTTCTCACCAGTAACGTCTCCAAGGGCATAGATACCATCTACAACTGTATTTTGATACTCATCCACTTGGATAAATCCACGTTCGTTGAGTGTAACTCCAGCCTTTTCTAACTCCAAGCCGTCTACATTTGGACGGCGGCCGGTAGCCCAGATAACTTGGCTTGCAGTATGACTAGAACCATCTTCGAAATGAATCGTAATGCCTTGCTCAGTTTTTTCGAGCCTAACCGGTACCTTATGGGTGTGCAAAGGTAGGCCTGTTTTTTTCATCTCATTGACAAGACCTTCCACGATGTAGCTGTCAAAACCACGCAAAGGACGATCGCGGCGGACGAACAAATCAGTTTTTACACCGAGTGCATGGAGAACACCAGCTAGCTCAACTGCAATATAGCCAGCTCCTAGGATAGCAACGGATTCAGGAAGTTGCTTCCAAGCAAAGACATCGTCTGAGCTACCACCGAGTTCAGCCCCAGGAATAGTTGGAATGCTTGGACGAGCGCCAGTCGCAATCACGATATGCTTGGCACGAATCAATTCACCATTGACGCTGACTGTGTGGGAATCAACGAAATGAGCACGACCTTCAATCAAATCAACCCCGTTGCGTTTGAAACTTCCATCATAAGATGAGCGAGCGCGATCAATGTAGGCTTCACGGTTTTGACGAAGTTTTGCGAAATCAAATTGAACATCTGAACTTGTAAAACCGTAATCAGGGCCGTAGTGGTGGAAGCTTTCAGCGATTTGCGCTCCATACCACATGATTTTCTTAGGAACACAGCCAACGTTGACACAAGTTCCACCTAATTTTTTCTCTTCGATAACAGCTGCTTTAGCGCCATGTTCACCAGCTCGGTTCATAGTGGCGATACCGCCACTCCCTCCACCGATGGCGATGATATCATATTCTCTCATAGAAAACTCCTTATAGATTTGATAGTCATATTCTATCGTTTTTAGTTTTTGAATGCAAAAATCTGCTACGCTCTAAAGAAATAGCAGAAATCACTTGCTAAATATAGAAATAAGGTGTATGATGTTACTAGTACAATTTCGCATAAATCAAATGGAAACAAGGCATGTTTCCTGAATTGTTCTCTTTTCTCTCTGAACAATCATTGTTTAGAGTAGGTAAATTTGCTATAATAGTCTTTGTATTGAAAATAAAATAGGAGTTTTGTGATGAAGGGGAATAAGAAAACTAAAAAATGGCAACTATACACAGCTATTGGTGCTGCAAGTATTATTATAATCAGTGCAGCGGGTATTTTGCTATTTAGACAGCCCTCTCAGGCTGCCAGTAAGGATGACATTTCGCATCTCGTAGTCGCAAAGGAAGGAACAGTTGCCTCCTCTGTTCTCTTATCTGGTACCGTCACCGCAAAAAATGAACAATATGTTTATTTGGATGCAAGTAAGGGTGAGGTAGATGAAATCTTGGTTTCTGTTGGAGATAAGGTTGACAAAGGACAAGCGCTCGTAAAATACAACAGCACAGAAGCGCAGTCTGCTTATGATGCAGCTAACCGTGCCATAGCCAAGGCTGATCGTCGTATCAATGACTTGAAGGAATCACGAAACAACACTCTAGCTGATTCGGAAGAATATGATGATGGAGCACAGGGTTCTTCTGTCTCTTCCATTGATTCTCAGATTAGTGATGCTCGTGATAGTCGTGCTGATGCAGAGGCACAACTTAAAAAGGCGCAGGCCCAATTGGACGCAACAAAGGTTTTGAGTACGCTAGAAGGTACAGTTGTAGAAGTTAATCGCAATGTATCAAAGTCCACAACTGCTGCAAATCAAGTGATGGTTCATGTAGTAAGTAACGACAATCTACAAGTCAAGGGAGAACTTTCCGAGTACAATCTTGCCAACCTTTCTGTTGGCCAAGAAGTGACCTTCTCTTCTAAAGTTTACCAAGATAAAACTTGGACAGGGAAGATCAGCTTTATTTCAGCTTACCCTAAAAATAGTGGAGAAGGAACGAATGCTATAACTGGGGGGAATACTGGTTCTAAATATCCCTATACGATTGAAGTAACGAGTGAGATTGGTGATTTGAGACCAGGTTTTACCGTTAGTGTTGAGGTTAAAAGTGACAAGAAATCAATCCTCGTACCCTTAACCAGTGTCATTACTGAAGACGGAAAAAACTACGTTTGGGTTGTTGACGAAGAGAATAAGGCTAAGAAAATCGAAGTTAGCTTAGGAAATGCTGACGCAGAAAACCAAGAGATCACATCTGGTTTGACAGACGGAACCAAAGTCATCAGTAATCCAACGACTTCCTTGGAAGAAGGAAAAGAGGTGAAGGCTGATGAAACAACTAATTAGTCTAAAAAACATCTGCCGGAGCTATCGAAATGGTGAACAGGAACTGCAGGTCTTGAAAAATATTAATTTGGAGATTGGCGAAGGGGAATTTGTTGCCATTATGGGACCATCTGGTTCGGGTAAATCTACTCTGATGAATACCATCGGAATGCTGGACACCCCAACTAGCGGCGAATACTATCTAGAAGGTCAAGAAGTGGCCCGTCTAGGTGAAAAGCAGTTGGCACAGGTACGTAACCAACAAATTGGTTTTGTCTTTCAACAGTTCTTTCTTTTGTCAAAGATGGATGCTGTTCAAAATGTCGAGTTACCCTTGATTTATGCAGGAGTTCCAGCTGCCCAACGTCGCAAATTGGCAGAGGAATATCTGAGTAAAGTAGAGTTGACTGATCGTATTCATCACCTTCCTTCGGAGTTGTCTGGCGGTCAAAAACAACGGGTGGCCATTGCGCGTGCTCTTGTTAACGATCCCTCAATCATCCTAGCTGATGAACCGACAGGCGCCTTGGATACGAAAACAGGAAGCCAAATCATGGAACTCTTGGTTGAGTTAAATGAAGAAGGCAAGACTATTATTATGGTAACGCACGAGCCCGAAATTGCAGCCTATGCAAAACGCCAGATTGTAATCCGTGATGGAGTTATTTCGTCTGATAGCGCTCGTTTGGAAGGAAAGGAGAACTAAGATGCAAAATCTGAAATTTGCCTTTTCATCTATTATGGCACACAAGATGCGCTCTTTTTTGACCATGATTGGCATTATCATCGGGGTCTCTTCAGTAGTTGTCATCATGGCTTTAGGGGACTCTATGTCTCGTCAGGTCAATAAAAATATGACAAAATCTCAGAAAAATATTCAGGTATTTTTCTCACCAATTAAAAGTAAGGATGGTTCCTTTACACAAAAGCAATCTGCACTGACACTATCTGGTAAAGAAGAAGATGTTCACGTAGAACCACCTAAAACACAGGAATCGTGGGTTAAGGAAGCTGCCAAACTAAAAGGCGTGGATGGCTATTATGTGACTAATAGTACAAATGTTACTTTGACCTATAAGGATAAAAAGGTAGAGAGAGCAAGTCTGACAGGTGGAAATATGACTTATATGTCTGCTGTAGAAAATAAAATTATTGCAGGTAGGGATCTGAGAGAACAAGACTACCGAGATTTTGCAAGTGTGATTTTGCTAGATGAAGAACTCGCTAAAAGTCTTTTTGACTCGCCTCAGGCAGCACTCAATCAAATCATTTCAGCCAATGGATATAGCTATCGCGTGATTGGTGTTTACTCTAGTCCTGCTGTTAAAAGTGCTAAGATGTTTGGTGTAGGTGGCTTACCAATTACAACCAATGCTTCTGTAGCAGCTAATTTTAATGTAGAGGAAATTTCTAATATTGTCTTTCGTGTGAATGACACGAGTCTAACTCCGACTTTGGGGCCAGAACTCGCACGCAAGATGACAGAAATTGCAGGAGTACAGCAGGGAGAATATCAGGTTGTAGACGAAACCGCCGCTTTTGCAGAGGTTCAGCAAATCTTTGGTTTTATGACCGCTATTATTAGTGCTATCGCAGGAATCTCTCTCTTTGTGGGAGGGACTGGGGTTATGAATATCATGCTGGTTTCTGTAACGGAGCGTACTCGTGAGATTGGTCTTCGTAAAGCATTGGGAGCTACACGGGCTAATATCTTGGTACAGTTTTTGATTGAGTCCATGATCTTGACCTTGCTAGGTGGAGTCATCGGCCTAGTAAGTGCAGCGGGCTTGACCACGCTAGCAGGCGCTTTGTTAAAAAATATGATGGAAGGAATAGAAATTGGTGTCTCGCTACCGATCGCTCTCTTTAGCTTGGCTGTGTCAGCCAGCGTTGGTATGATATTTGGAGTCTTGCCAGCCAATAAAGCCTCTAAGCTCGATCCAATCGAAGCCCTTCGTTATGAATAAGATATAGAGCAGAAAAAACAAGATGGATAGTTGTCTGTCTTGTTTTTGTATGGATTTTCCTATAGAAAATCACTAAAAATGTGATATAATGAAGTGTTAGAAAAACAGGTTTCATTTGCCTGGAAAGGAAAAATTATGTCTGAAAAGAATTTTTATATTACAACACCGATTTACTATCCATCTGGTAAACTTCATATCGGTTCTGCTTACACAACCATCGCCTGTGATGTTCTAGCGCGTTACAAACGCCTCATGGGTTACGATGTCTTTTATCTGACAGGTCTTGACGAGCATGGTCAGAAGATCCAGCAAAAGGCTGAAGAAGCTGGCATCACACCTCAAGCCTATGTTGATGGGATGGCGGTTGGAGTCAAAGAACTCTGGAAATTACTCGATATCTCATATGATAAATTCATCCGTACAACTGATGATTACCATGAAAAAGTAGTGGCTCAGGTCTTTGAACGCTTACTTGCTCAAGATGATATTTACTTGGGCGAATACTCTGGTTGGTATTCAGTTTCAGATGAGGAATTCTTTACAGAAAGCCAGCTTGCAGAAGTTTTCCGTGACGAAGCTGGAAATGTAACAGGCGGTATCGCTCCATCAGGACATGAAGTGGAGTGGGTTTCAGAAGAATCTTATTTCCTTCGCCTCAGCAAATACCAAGATCGTTTGGTAGAATTTTTCAAATCGCATCCAGACTTTATCACTCCTGATGGTCGCCTCAATGAAATGTTGCGTAACTTTATCGAGCCAGGTTTGGAAGACTTAGCGGTTTCTCGTACAACCTTTACATGGGGAGTTCCGGTCCCATCCAATCCAAAACACGTTGTCTACGTTTGGATTGATGCCCTCCTCAACTATGCGACTGCTCTTGGCTATGGTCAAGATGAACATGGTAACTTTGATAAGTTCTGGAATGGAACGGTCTTCCACATGGTCGGAAAAGACATTCTTCGTTTCCACTCTATCTACTGGCCAATCCTTCTTATGATGTTGGATATCAAATTGCCAGATCGTTTGATTGCCCATGGTTGGTTTGTCATGAAAGACGGCAAGATGTCTAAGTCTAAGGGGAATGTCGTTTATCCTGAAATGCTAGTGGAGCGTTATGGACTGGACCCACTTCGTTACTACCTCATGCGTAGCCTTCCAGTTGGTTCAGACGGAACTTTCACTCCTGAGGACTATGTAGGCCGTATCAATTATGAATTGGCCAATGACCTTGGAAATCTCCTAAACCGTACGGTTTCTATGATTAACAAGTATTTTGATGGACAAATTCCTGCCTATGTAGAAGGTGTGACAGAGTTTGACAATGCTCTTGCTCAAGTAGCAGAGCAATCTATCTCTGACTACCATACACACATGGAAGCAGTTGACTACCCACGTGCCCTTGAAGCAGTATGGACTCTTATCTCACGTACCAACAAATACATCGATGAGACAGCTCCATGGGTCTTGGCTAAGGATGAAGCCCTTCGTGACCAGTTGGCAAGTGTCATGAGCCATTTGGCAGCCAGCCTTCGTGTCGTAGCTCACTTGATTGAACCATTTATGATGGAAACTAGTCGCGCTGTATTGGCACAACTTGGTCTAGCAGAAGTTTCTAGCCTAGAAAACTTGAGCTTGACAGATTTCCCTGCAGGTGTGACTGTTGTTGCCAAAGGAACACCAATCTTCCCACGTCTGGACATGGAAGAAGAGATTGCCTATATCAAGGAACAAATGGAAAGCAACAAACCAGCAGTCGAAAAAGAATGGAATCCAGATGAAGTTGAACTCAAACTCAACAAGGATGAAATCAAGTTTGAAGACTTTGATAAGGTCGAGATCCGTGTCGCAGAAGTCAAAGAAGTGTCTAAAGTGGAAGGTTCTGACAAGTTGCTCCAATTCCGACTAGATGCTGGTGATGGAGAAGACCGTCAAATCCTCTCAGGAATTGCAAAATACTACCCAAACGAACAAGAATTGGTCGGCAAGAAAGTCCAAATCGTTGCCAACCTCAAACCACGCAAGATGATGAAAAAATATGTCAGTCAAGGAATGATCCTCTCAGCTGAACATGATGGCAAACTAACCCTTCTCACAGTTGATCCAGCTGTACCAAACGGAAGTGTGATTGGGTAAAGCAAAAAACCAACGTTAGGCACGTTGGTTTTTCTTGTTATGCGCGAGATTTTCTAAGAAGTAGTCCATCTCCTTTTGCGACCTGAGAACAATTACTTTCTCTGGATAGCTTTCTTGAATCTGCTGATAACGTTCCTTAGCGGATTTGCTCCGTCCATCCCAGAGAATCCATCTGATAAAGTCCCAGTCAAATCGTTCAGGACAGCCTGCAGCCATACTTTCTCTGACCTTGCCGCGATATGTGAGATAACGTTTGAAGGCTCGAAAGAGACAAGACAATGGGGAAAAGTTGAGAAAGATGATTTGGTCAGCTTCCTGCATTCTTTCCTCGTAATAGCACCAAGAGTAGTTACCGTCGATGACCCAAGCTTCATGCTTTGTGAGAAAGTTTTTCATCTCGGTCAACATCCATTCGCGGTCACTGTCTTGCCAACCAGGTTGAAATTGGAGTGTATCCATGTGTAGTTTTGGGATGGAGTAGTAGTTTGATAATTTTTCAGCTAGGGTTGACTTACCAGCTCCAGAATATCCGATGATTGCGATTTTCATTTTCTACCTTTTCTGATTAGAGGACAAAAAAACAGCCTCTATGGACTGTTTCTTATTTAGCAAGTTTAGCTGAAAGACGAGCTTTATCGCGGCTTGCTTTGTTTTTATGAATCAAACCTTTAGTTTCTGCTTTGTCGATAGCTGAGCTAGCAGCACGGAAAAGTTCTTCAGAAGGGTTTGCTTCGAAAGCTTTGATAGCAGTACGCATAGCTGATTTTTGAGCTGAGTTTTTTTCGTTTTGTTTAACGTTCAATTCAGCGCGTTTGATAGCTGATTTAATGTTTGCCAATGTTCTTACCTCCATATTTACTAACTATACCATTATATCTGAAAACTTAGGTTTTGACAAGGGGAAATTATTTTTTTAGGTAAATTTCATCGATTTCATGGTTTTTAGCCTTGTGGAGAATGATCTCGGCACGATTCCTTGTCGGTTCGATATAGT
The DNA here is from genome assembly GCF_003943385.1 of Streptococcus oralis. Classification (GTDB taxonomy): domain Bacteria; phylum Bacillota; class Bacilli; order Lactobacillales; family Streptococcaceae; genus Streptococcus; species Streptococcus oralis_CA. The sequence goes on along the minus strand of NZ_RJPI01000003.1, from coordinate 92,577 downwards.
TTTGCAGATTTATTAGATTAATGCTAGTCCAGATCTGATGAGCGAAGGCTTCGACCTCTCTTATTGGCATTTGAGTAAAACGGTGGTAGTAGCTTTCAGGATCATTCTGGGCAAAGCTGAGGAGTTTTAAGAAACGGTCCAGATACCAACTTTCAATATCCTCGACAGCAGCATCCACATAGATGGAGAAATCAAAGAAATCAGTGATGTAAAGGCGCTCATTTTGAGGATTTTGGAAGACATTGATTCCTTCAACGATGACAAAATCCGCAGCCTTAACGCGTTGTTTCTCCCCAGGGACGATGTCATACACTTCATGAGAATAGACTGGAATATCGACATCCTGTCCATTTTTTAGGCGGTCAAGAAAATTCAGCAAGGCTTCCATGTCATAACTCTCTGGAAAACCTTTGCGATTTAAGATATCTTGCTCAATTAAAGTTTGATTGGGATAGAGAAAGCCATCCGTTGTCACTAGTTCTACAGTAGCATCCGGGAGAGTACGTGATAGAAGAATCTGAAGTAAGCGACTAGTGGTCGATTTCCCCACAGCAACACTACCAGAAACCCCAATGATAAAAGGTTGGGGCTTGCTATCTCTTTGAAGAAAGATTTCTTTTGAGAAAGACAAATCTTCTTTGGCTTTTTTATAGATATGGATAAGGTGAACCAGTGGCAGATAGATGTCGGTCACATCTTGTAGGCTGATTTGGTCATTAAAACTCTTGATGGAGTCTAGTTCTTCTTCCGTCAAGGGAGGGGTTGTCTTGCGATGCAAGGACTGCCAGGTTTGGCGGCTGATTTTCTCAAAATGTAAAAATTCGTTGGTCATAATTTTTCCTCGTTCGATATCTTAGTATATCATATTTCGTAGTCAAAGAGAGAATGAAATTCGATATTTATCATTCTGATTCTTGAAAGTTGCTATAAGTTGCCTCTAACAGGGAAAAATAGAGTGAAAAATACAAAGATCATTTAATTATTATCATAACAGATTTAGTTTGTTTGTTGAACTTCAGCTTTGTAAACGATTTAACATTTCACTAAAATATGGTAAAATAGTTTTATGAGTAAAATGTATTATGCAGAAAATCCTGATGCTGCTCACGACATTCATGAGTTGAGAGTGGAGTTGTTGGGAGAAAACATGACCTTTTTGACGGATGCGGGTGTTTTTAGCAAGAAAATGGTTGACTTTGGGAGTCAGTTTTTATTGAAGTGTTTAGAGGTTAATGAAGGAGAAACGGTCCTTGATGTGGGTTGTGGTTATGGGCCCTTAGGGCTTTCTTTGGTCAAGGCTTATGGAGTTCAGGCAACCATGGTTGATATCAATAATCGTGCTCTAGACTTGGCTCGACAAAATGCTGAACGAAATAAAGTAGAAGCAACGATTTTCCAATCCAATATCTATGAACAAGTTGAAGGGAAATTTGACCATGTTATTTCTAATCCGCCTATTCGAGCGGGTAAACAAGTTGTTCATGAGATTATCGAAAAGAGCAGAGATTTCTTGAAAGATGGAGGTGATTTAACCATTGTCATTCAGAAAAAGCAAGGTGCTCCGAGTGCTAAAAGTAAGATGGAAGACGTTTTTGGAAATTGTGAAATCGTAAAGAAAGATAAGGGATACTATATCCTTAGAAGTGTGAAAGAATGAGAGCAGTTGATTTAATTCAAAAGAAACGAGATGGTCAAGAACTGACTGCAACTGAAATCAAATGGCTGGTAGAAGGCTATGTGGCAGGAACTGTTCCAGACTACCAGATGTCAGCTTTTGCTATGGCTGTTTATTTTAAAGGAATGACGACACGAGAGATTTCTGACCTGACGATGAATATGGTCAAGACAGGTCAGGAGTTTGACTTGTCAGCTATTGGTGGGGTTAAAGTTGATAAGCATTCGACTGGTGGTGTAGGTGATAAGGTGACCTTGATTTTGGCTCCACTTGTTGCGAGTTTCGGTGTGCCCGTTGCTAAAATGAGTGGTCGTGGTCTAGGCCATACTGGTGGGACAATTGATAAATTGGAGTCCATTAAGGGCTATCAAGTCGAGCGTAGTCAAGAAGATTTCATTCGCCAGGTGCAGGACATTGGTGTATCTGTCATTGGGCAGTCCGATCAGCTGGTTAAAGCAGACAAGCTTCTCTATGCCCTCCGTGATGTGACTGCAACTGTCGACACGATTCCTTTGATTGCTAGTTCTGTTATGAGCAAGAAAATTGCTGCAGGAGCGGATGCCATTTTACTAGACGTAACGGTCGGTGAGGGTGCCTTCATGAAGACGGTTGATGAGGCGCGTGAATTGGCTCAAACCATGGTGGATCTTGGTAAGGCAGTTGGTCGAAAGACGGTAGCAGTCATTACGGATATGAGCCAACCCTTGGGAAGAGCCATTGGCAATCGTCTCGAAATTCTTGAGGCAATCGAGATTCTTCAAGGTAAAGGCCGAGAAGATATTAGTTATTTTATCTGCGAGCTAGCTCAGATTATGCTTGGCTTGGCTGATGTTGAGAAAACGGTCGAGGAAATCCGTCAACATCTTGAGAATGGCCAAGCACTGGCTAAGTTTGAAGAAATGGTGGCAGCACAAGGCGGTGATTTAGATGATCTCTATCGCCCCGTCAAAGTTGACCATGTGGTGGAAATTCCAGCTCAAGATACGGGTGTTATTTCAGCTCTTCCTGCAATGGAATTTGGGCTCTATGCCATGAGACTAGGTGCCGGTCGTGCAGTCAAGTCTGATGACCTGGACTATGAAACAGGGATTGTTTTCGAAAAGAAAGTTGGAGACTCCGTTCAAAAAGGGGAAATTGTTGCAAAAGTTTATACAAATGGAAAAATTTCTTCTGAACTAGTTACAGAATTTCAAAAATATGTTAAAATAAATGATGGAGTGCAAAGTTTACGAGAAATTATAGAAATTATCTCATAAAACTAGGGAGAATCCGAATATGAAGTTAAATAAATATATCGATCATACGCTTTTGAAGCAAGATGCGAGTCAAGAACAAATTGATTGTTTGCTATCTGAAGCGCGTGAGTATGACTTTGCCAGCGTTTGTGTCAATCCCACATGGGTTAAACATGCCAAAACAGGGCTTGAAGGCTCAGATGTAAAGGTTTGTACAGTAGTTGGTTTCCCTCTTGGAGCAACAACTTCAGCTGTGAAAGCTTTTGAAACAAAAGAAGCTGTCCAAAACGGTGCAGATGAGATTGATATGGTTATCAATGTCGGCGCCCTCAAATCAGGCAATCTTGATTTAGTTGAGTCGGACATCCGTGCTGTTGTAGAAGCAAGTGGTGACAAGTTGGTTAAGGTTATTATTGAAGCCTGCTTGTTGACAGACGATGAAAAGGTTGTGGCCTGCCAATTATCCCAAAAAGCAGGAGCTGACTTTGTTAAAACATCCACTGGATTTTCAACTGGTGGTGCCACTATTGAGGATGTTCAGTTGATGCGTAAAACAGTCGGGCCAGATATGGGAGTTAAGGCAGCTGGTGGAGCTCGTTCATATGCGGATGCTGTTGCTTTTGTGGAAGCAGGCGCTACTCGTATCGGAACATCAGCTGGTGTGACCATTTTAAAAGGAGAACTAGCATATGGCGACTACTGAGTTGATTGAACTAGCAATTGAAACCAGCAAGTATGCCTATGTCCCCTATTCTCACTTTCCCATCGGAGCTGTTTTAGTTGCCAAGGACGGTAGCATTTATACGGGTGTTAATATCGAGAATGCTAGTTATCCCTTGACTAATTGTGGAGAACGTACTGCTATTTTTAAAGCAGTTTCGGAGGGGCAACGGGAATTTTCAGAGTTGATTGTCTACGGACAAACTGAAAAACCCATCTCGCCATGTGGTGCTTGTCGCCAGGTCATGGTTGAGTTTTTTGAACAAGATCTAAAGGTGACACTTGTCGCTAAAGATAAATCGACGGTCGAGATGACGGTCGGGGAGTTACTTCCATACTCATTTACAGACTTAAATTAGTCTGAGCTACTCTTCGAGTGGCTGTGGTCTACGTGACCAAACGATCTATACTTGCAACATCGTTGCACATCTTATTTAGGAGGTTCAGTAATGAACAAGAAACAATGGCTAGGCCTTGGTCTAGTTGCAGTGGCAGCAGTTGGACTTGCTGCATGTGGTAACCGCTCTTCTCGTAACGCAGCTTCATCTTCATCTGAAATGAAGACGAAAGCAGCGATCGTAACAGATACTGGTGGTGTTGATGATAAATCATTTAACCAATCAGCTTGGGAAGGTTTGCAAGACTGGGGTAAAGAACACAATCTTTCTAAAGATAAAGGCTTTACTTATTTCCAATCAACAAGTGAAGCAGACTATGCTAACAACTTGCAACAAGCGGCTGGAAGTTACAACCTGATCTTCGGTGTTGGTTTTGCACTTCACAATGCAGTTGAAGAGGCAGCAAAAGACCACTCTGACTTAAACTATGTCTTGATTGATGATGTGATCAAAGATCAAAAGAATGTTGCGAGCGTAACATTTGCTGATAACGAAGCAGCTTACCTTGCTGGTGTTGCAGCAGCTAAAACAACTAAAACAAAACAAGTTGGTTTTGTAGGTGGTATCGAATCTGAAGTTATTTCACGTTTCGCTGCTGGATTTAAGGCTGGTGTTGCCTCAGTAGACCCTTCTATTAAGGTACAAGTTGACTACGCTGGTTCATTTGGTGATGCTGCTAAAGGTAAAACAATTGCAGCAGCTCAATACGCTGCAGGTGCAGACGTTGTCTACCAAGCAGCTGGTGGTACAGGTGCTGGTGTCTTTGCTGAAGCAAAATCTTTGAACGAAAGCAAAAATGAAAACGAAAAAGTTTGGGTTATTGGTGTAGACCGTGACCAAGCAGCAGAAGGTAAATACACTTCTAAAGATGGTAAAGAATCAAACTTCGTTCTTGTATCTACATTGAAACAAGTTGGTACAACTGTAAAAGATATTGCCAACAAAACAGAAAAAGGTGAATTCCCTGGTGGACAAGTTATCGTCTACTCATTGAAAGATAAAGGGGTTGACTTGGCAGTAACAAACCTTTCAGAAGAAGGTAAAAAGGCTGTCGAAGATGCAAAAGCTAAAATCCTTGACGGAAGTGTAAAAGTTCCTGAAAAATAATGGATAAAAGTCATTTCTTAGGAAGCGGCCATCGGTCGCTTCTTTAAGAATTGAGGCAATTTTTGTCTCAATAGAGCTTGTTAATGTGATTAGCAGGTTTTATTGAAATAAAATAAACCTCTGAAAGGAAGAGCATATGGCACACGAAAATGTCATTGAGATGCGGGATATTACCAAGGTGTTTGGTGAATTTGTAGCAAACGACAAGATCAATTTGCAACTGCAAAAAGGTGAAATCCATGCACTTTTAGGAGAAAATGGAGCGGGTAAATCCACTCTGATGAATATGCTGGCAGGACTTCTTGAGCCAACTAGTGGTGAAATTGCGGTGAATGGTCAAGCTGTCAAACTAGATTCACCTTCTAAAGCTGCTAGTCTAGGAATTGGGATGGTTCACCAACATTTTATGTTGGTCGAAGCTTTTACAGTAGCTGAGAATATCATTTTGGGGAGTGAAATCACTAAAAATGGTATGCTAGATATAGGCGAAGCTACTAGAGAAATCAAGGCTCTTTCTGAACGTTATGGTTTGGCAGTGGATCCTGCTGCTAAGGTGGCGGATATTTCCGTTGGTGCCCAACAACGTGTAGAAATTTTGAAAACACTTTATCGTGGTGCTGATATCCTCATCTTTGACGAACCTACGGCAGTATTGACTCCTTCAGAGATTGATGAGTTGATGGCTATCATGAAAAACCTTGTCAAAGAAGGAAAATCCATTATTTTGATTACCCATAAACTGGATGAAATTCGTGCGGTATCCAATCGTGTGACGGTTATCCGTCGTGGTAAATCAATCCAGACGGTTGAGATTGCTGGAGCTACCAATGCCGATTTGGCAGAAATGATGGTAGGGCGCTCTGTCTCCTTCAAAACGGAGAAACAGGCACCACAACCCAAAGAAGTGGTCTTGTCTATCAAGGACTTGGTTGTTAATGAAAACCGTGGTGTTCCAGCTGTGAAGAATCTTTCTTTGGATGTTCGTGCTGGTGAGATTGTTGGTATTGCAGGTATTGATGGCAATGGTCAATCTGAACTCATTCAAGCCATTACAGGTCTTCGTAAGGTTGAGTCAGGTAGCGTTGAATTAAAAGGCAAATCAATCGTGGGGATGCATCCTCGACAAATTACAGAACTAAGCGTGGGGCACGTTCCTGAGGACCGTCACCGTGATGGCTTGATTTTGGAGATGATGATTTCAGAAAATATCGCTCTTCAAACCTACTATAAAGAACCACTCAGTAAGAATGGTATTTTGAACTATGCGAATATCACTTCACATGCAAAGCAATTAATGGAAGAATTTGACGTCCGTGCGGCAAGCGAATTTGTTCCAGCAGCAGCTCTTTCAGGAGGAAATCAACAAAAAGCGATTATTGCTCGTGAGATTGATCGTGATCCTGAACTCCTTATCGTCAGCCAGCCAACTCGTGGTTTGGACGTTGGTGCAATTGAGTACATTCACAAACGCTTGATTGAGGAACGTGATAATGGCAAGGCTGTTCTCGTTGTCAGCTTTGAATTGGATGAGATTTTAAATGTCTCAGACCGTATTGCTGTTATCCACGATGGGAAGATTCAAGGTATTGTATCGCCAGAAACGACTAACAAACAAGAACTTGGTGTCTTGATGGCTGGTGGAGACTTGGGAAAGGAGAAGAGTGATGTCTAAAAAATTACAACAAATTTCGGTTCCCTTGATTTCCGTATTCTTAGGAATCTTGCTCGGAGCCATTGTCATGTGGATCTTCGGCTACGATGCTATCTGGGGTTATGAGGAGCTGTTTTATACAGCTTTTGGTAGCCTTCGTGGGATTGGGGAAATTTTCCGTGCCATGGGACCTCTAGTCTTGATTGGTCTTGGTTTCGCTGTCGCTAGTCGGGCAGGTTTCTTTAACGTTGGACTTCCTGGTCAGGCACTAGCGGGTTGGATTCTTAGTGGTTGGTTTGCTTTGTCGCATCCGGATATGCCACGCCCAATGTTGATTTTAGCGACCGTAGTAATTGCTTTGATTGCAGGTGGGATTGTAGGTGCTATTCCAGGTATTCTCAGAGCTTATTTAGGTACATCAGAGGTTATCGTAACCATCATGATGAACTACATTGTTTTGTACGTAGGGAACGCCTTTATTCATTCTTTTCCGAAAGACTTTATGCAAAGCACGGACTCAACGATTCGTGTGAGTGCCAATGCCACTTATCAAACACCATGGTTATCTGAGTTGACTGGTAATTCTCGTATGAATATCGGGATCTTCTTCGCCATCATTGCTGTTGGTGTGATTTGGTTCTTGCTCAAGAAAACGACTCTCGGTTTTGAAATTCGTGCAGTTGGTCTTAATCCCCATGCTTCAGAGTACGCTGGTATTTCAGCAAAACGTACAATCATTCTATCGATGATTATCTCTGGTGCCTTGGCTGGTCTTGGTGGAGCGGTAGAAGGTCTTGGAACTTTCCAAAACGTTTACGTTCAGGGATCATCATTAGCTATCGGATTTAACGGGATGGCAGTTAGTTTGCTTGCTGGAAATTCACCAATTGGAATTCTCTTTGCAGCCTTCTTATTTGGAGTTTTGCAAGTTGGTGCGCCGGGTATGAACGCTGCGCAAGTTCCGTCTGAGCTTGTCAGCATTGTAACAGCGTCCATTATCTTCTTTGTCAGTGTTCACTATATTATCGAACATTTTGTCAAACCCAAAAAACAAGTTAAAGGAGGTAAGTAAGGATGTCTATTACAACATTACTCACCCTCTTGGTCTCTTCTATGCTGATTTACTCAGCACCACTTATTTTTACGAGTATCGGAGGAGTTTTCTCTGAACGTGGTGGTGTCGTTAACGTCGGTCTTGAAGGAATTATGGTTATGGGAGCCTTTTCTGGGGTTGTCTTTAACCTTGAGTTTGCAGAACAACTTGGAGCAGCGACTCCTTGGATTTCCTTGTTAGTTGCTGGTATCGTGGGAGCCATTTTCTCCCTCATCCATGCCGTCGCAACGGTTCATTTCCGTGCGGACCATGTTGTCAGTGGTACAGTATTGAACTTGATGGCTCCTGCCCTAGCGGTTTTCTTAGTTAAAGTTCTTTATAACAAAGGACAAACGGATAACTTAAGCCAGACTTTTGGACGTTTTGATTTCCCAGTTTTGGCTGATATCCCAGTGATTGGAGATATCTTCTTCAAGTCAACCAGTCTACTAGGTTATATCGCGATTGCCTTCTCTTTCCTTGCTTGGTTTATTCTCTTTAAGACACGTTTTGGTCTTCGCCTTCGCTCTGTTGGTGAACACCCTCAGGCAGCGGATACCTTGGGGATCAATGTCTACAAGATGCGATATCTTGGAGTTATCATATCAGGTTTCCTTGGTGGAATTGGGGGAGCGATTTATGCTCAATCCATTTCAGTTAACTTCTCAGTGACAACTATTGTCGGTCCTGGATTTATCGCTCTTGCGGCAATGATCTTTGGTAAATGGAACCCAATCGGTGCTATGCTTTCTAGTCTTTTCTTTGGACTTTCACAAAGTTTGGCAGTTATCGGTTCTCAATTACCTTTCCTACAAGGAGTGCCAGCGGTTTACCTTCAAATCGCCCCTTATGTCTTGACCATCCTTGTCTTGGCAGCCTTCTTTGGAAAAGCAGTCGCACCAAAGGCAGACGGTATCAACTACATCAAGTCAAAATAAGCATACAAAAAAACGTCAGTTTCAAACTGGCGTTTTCTATTTTTAAAATTTCAGTTTTGAAATATATGATAGTAAATTATAGCGAATAAGCAGCTCTTAAATTTTAAGTTCTAATTAAACTTAGTTTTCAATTTTTAGTATTCTAAAAATTTTAGGTAACATTATAATTATATATATTAGTAGGGTTCCTCCCCCGAATATGAATATCACCCCTCCATTCACTTCTTTTTGAAAAAGATAAGTGAATACTATGGTACCTATCGGCATGATAGATGTATTTAGTGTAAATAAAGTACTCATTACTCTGCCTAAAAATTTTGTTTCGATGGTACTTTGAAGGTAAGTCATCACAATAATATTTAAAACAACAAGAGTAAACGCAATGATTCCCATAAATATACTACCAAGAAAAGAAATAATAATTTGAGAGTTAGTTGATGCAAACGTGATGCCTAAACCAATAATAGCCATAGTTAAGAGAACAAGTGGCATGGTTATCTTACTCGAGAGTAAGATGTTGTTTTCTTTCTTATCTGGCAATAGTGACATTGAAATACTGGCTAAAAGCATTCCTACTGCTGCCATAGTTTCAAGCATTCCTACTGTCGAGTTACCTAACAGAAGTTGTTCTTTTACTACAAATGGCACCCCAATACTGATAGATGTGTAGAAAAAATTGAGGATAACACTTACAAGAATAATGTATTTTACAATTTGATTTTCTTTAAGAAATTGAATGATTCCTTTGACTCCATGCAGAGGATTTTCACAATTCGTAGCCTTGTTCTCTTTCTCGTTATATTCATAGTAAAATTTCATACTAAGTAGAACTCCTAAAGAGAGGAGGTTTGCAAAGATTTCAATTAGAATAAAACCTGCAAAACCTAACCAACCATAAAAAATGACTCCAATGGCTGGAGAAAGCATGGTTGCAATTGCAATGGCAGTCTGTGTAACAGAACTTAATCTTTGAATTTTTTTATCATTTACTAATTCATGAATTGAGGCTGAATAACAAGTATCACTTATATTGACTGTAATAGAGTGGAGTATTACAAATGGAATTACTAGATATAAGATACTAGAAGAATCCATAAGAAAATAAAAAGCATAAAACAAAAGAAAGATAAAAATCCTAAAGATGAAATTATATATTAAGATTTTCTTGTGTGGGTATCTATCTACTAGATTACCAATGGGAACTAAGAAAATCAAACTGACTAAAGGATAAATAATCATATTAATCCCAAAACTCATTGCAGATTTTGTTTGATCCAGTAGCATCAAACCTAAAGCAAAATTGAAAGATTTCCCGCTCAAAGAGCCAATGAAATTGCTAATAAAATCTTTTATAATTTGCTTATTCTTTTATAATTTGCTTATTTGATATACGATCACTAATTATATTTTTCATCTACATCCTCCCCCATGAAAGTTATTATTTAAAAAGTATATCTAATAAGAATCACACTAGGATATTAGTGTAATTGAATATCTTTAAACGCCAGTTTCAAACTGGCGTTTTATTTATTAGGATTTTGATGGGTTAGGTTCAATCCCCAAGGAACGAGGTTTTCAGTTTTGTTTTTGATGCGTGTGATATTATCCTTGTGACGAATGATAATTAAGCTAGCAAGAGCTAGGATAATCACGATAAAAAGAAGGTCATAGCTACTTAAGATAAACCCAAATAGAGGGAAAATTAGAACTCCAATTACAGCAGCAGTAGAAGCGGCAACGCTAGACAAGGAAATCATACTACTAAGATAGAGGGTTCCAAAGAATACGACTGCTAGATAGAGACAGAAAACAGGGGCAAATCCGAAAACAACCCCAGCACTGGTTGCGACAGCCTTACCACCCTTAAATCCTGCAAAGATAGGAAAGGTATGTCCAATCACAGCCAAAAGTCCAAAGACAAGAGGTGATACACCTTGTTGGTGGAAAAGAATAGGAAGTAGGGTGGTCAAGGTTCCTTTAAAGAAGTCAATCACAAAGGTTGCCATACCTGCTTTCTTTCCTAAAATGCGGAAAGTATTGGTCGTTCCGGTATTTCCAGAACCGTGTTCACGCAGATTTGTTTGAAAGAAAATTTGTCCAATCCATAGACCAGACGGAATCGAACCTAGCAAATAAGCTAGTATTAATAATACAAATGTCATCATGTGTCTATTATACCATGAAATGGTGTAGAAAGGCTGAGAATATCTTGTGAAATTGTGACAGCTGAATGGGAAAAATTTTGCAAAATCCCCAGAAAACCTGTAAAATAGTAAAGATGAACGAATAGGAGGTTCCTTGTGTCAAAAAAGGAAATCAATATTAACAATTATAATGACGACGCCATTCAGGTGCTAGAAGGGTTGGATGCGGTCCGTAAACGTCCAGGGATGTATATCGGATCGACTGACGGTGCGGGTCTCCATCACCTAGTCTGGGAAATCGTGGACAATGCGGTCGATGAAGCCCTATCTGGATTTGGTGATCGCATTGATGTCACCATTAATAAGGACGGGAGTTTGACGGTTCAAGACCATGGACGTGGGATGCCAACTGGGATGCACGCTATGGGAATCCCAACTGTTGAAGTTATCTTTACTATCCTTCACGCTGGAGGAAAATTCGGTCAAGGGGGTTATAAGACATCTGGTGGTCTCCACGGAGTGGGATCTTCAGTCGTGAATGCCCTATCAAGTTGGCTGGAAGTTGAAATCACCCGTGATGGAACGGTTTATAAACAACGATTTGAAAATGGTGGAAAGCCAGTAACAACTCTTCAAAAAGTTGGGACAGCAGCTAAGTCGAAGACAGGTACCAAGGTGACCTTCATGCCAGATGCCAGTATCTTTTCTACGACTGACTTCAAGTACAATACCATCTCAGAACGCCTTAATGAGTCAGCCTTTCTCTTGAAAAATGTGACCTTGTCTCTAACTGACAAACGAACAGAAGAATCGATCGAGTTTCACTATGAAAATGGGGTGCAGGACTTTGTTTCCTATCTGAATGAAGACAAGGAAACCTTGACGCCAGTTCTATACTTTGAAGGCGAAGACAATGGATTCCAAGTGGAAGTAGCCCTCCAGTACAATGATGGATTTTCAGATAACATTCTATCCTTTGTCAATAACGTTCGTACCAAGGACGGTGGGACGCATGAGACGGGACTCAAGTCTGCCATTACAAAGGTCATGAACGACTATGCGCGTAAGACGGGACTTCTCAAGGAAAAAGATAAAAACCTAGAAGGTTCAGATTATCGTGAGGGACTAGCAGCTGTTCTTTCTATCCTAGTTCCGGAAGAACACCTCCAATTTGAGGGACAGACCAAGGACAAACTTGGAAGCCCTCTGGCTCGTCCTGTTGTGGATGGCATAGTATCTGATAAGTTGACCTTCTTCCTAATGGAGAATGGAGAACTAGCTTCAAATCTCATCAAAAAGGCTATCAAGGCTCGTGATGCCCGTGAAGCGGCCCGTAAGGCGCGTGATGAGAGCCGAAATGGTAAGAAAAATAAAAAAGATAAGGGCCTGCTATCTGGTAAATTAACCCCAGCCCAGTCTAAAAATTCTGCAAAGAACGAACTCTACCTGGTCGAGGGTGATTCTGCTGGCGGTTCTGCCAAACAAGGTCGTGACCGCAAGTTCCAGGCTATCCTGCCTCTTCGTGGTAAGGTTATCAATACAGCCAAGGCCAAGATGGCGGATATCCTCAAAAATGAGGAAATCAACACCATGATTTATACCATCGGTGCGGGTGTCGGAGCAGACTTCTCTATTGAAGATGCCAACTATGACAAGATCATTATCATGACCGATGCCGATACCGATGGGGCCCACATCCAGACCTTGCTCTTAACCTTTTTCTACCGCTACATGCGTCCGCTAGTTGAGGCAGGACATGTCTATATCGCCTTACCGCCTCTTTACAAGATGTCCAAAGGAAAAGGTAAGAAAGAAGAAGTGGCTTATGCTTGGACGGACGGAGAGCTTGAAGAACTCCGTAAGCAGTTTGGCAAAGGCGCTACCCTTCAACGCTACAAAGGTCTTGGTGAGATGAATGCGGACCAACTCTGGGAAACAACCATGAATCCAGAAACCCGCACTCTTATCCGTGTTACAATTGAAGATCTAGCACGTGCTGAACGCCGCGTAAACGTCCTCATGGGAGACAAGGTCGAACCACGCCGTAAGTGGATTGAGGATAATGTCAAGTTTACGCTTGAGGAGAGTACAGTATTTTAGGAGGGATATATGTCATTAGGAAGAAATGATAAATGTTATTGTGGTTCTGGGAAAAAATATAAGAAATGTCATTTGGATTTAGATAAACTCCCTAATAGAATGGAAAAAAATAATCTTCGTGATAAGTCAGAAGAAAACCTTAAAAATATCATAGTAGCAGCTGAGAAAATTAGATTGCGAGAAAATCTAAAGAACGATAAATGTTTTTATAAGAATTGTAGTGAAAAGCCGATTGGGTCACATACTATTCATAAATCATTGCTAAAGGGAAAATTATCAGAAGGATATAAGGTGATAAATTCCCCAATTTTTAAGAATATCGATTTTTTAGGTAGTGATGATACTTCTCTGTATGATGAACAGAGTTTTAAAAAAAGCTACTGTCTTTCCAGGTTTTTGTAAAAAACATGATGCAATATTTGAATCAATTGAAAATAAGAATCTAATTAAAAACACTAGCATTGAGGATTATATATTCCTGTATTCTTACAGGGCGTTAGTCAATGAGTATTGGTTGTTAAATTCATTGACTGGAAAAAATAATAATAAACTATCTGAGTTTATAAAAGGCAATCCACGTCTCAGCGCCTATCCTCATGATATGGTGGAAAAAAGTATACAAGCAAATTTTGATTCGTTAGATAATTACAAAGGTATGAAAATGAAATTCGAAAAATATATTGATGAAAGAGGTGCTCTTTCTGATTATAGTTCAGATTTCAAAATAACTTATTCTAAATTAGATATGTTGTCGTTAGAGTTTGCAGCTACTGCAATAGTGAATAGATCCAAACTTGTAAAAGCTATTGGAATAGTCGACAATTTCAATACTAAAGTTCCTATCTGTGTTGGAATATTACCTGAATACGAAAATATACCTAATCTATTTTTTGCTATTTCTACAAAAGATAATAGTGATATAATTAATTTTATTAATACCTACAAAAACGGATTTTTTATACAAAATCTAGTTGTATTAAATTCGCAAAACATTGTATTTGCGCCTGAATTTTATGATAGGAAAATAAGAAGTGGGGAATTTGAGAAATTTGAGAAAATACGAAATAATTTTACAAATGTTGATTTATTCGAATGTTTAGGTTTTGATTTTTTATCTAACCAGTTAGAAAATAAAAAATCCCACCTGAAGAATATCTTGTCTAGTGGGAAATAACTTAAAACACACATATGTGTTTTGGATTATTGGAGTAAAATACGAATATTTAGATATGTTCTGAATTGTTTTAGAGCAAAAACTTAAAAACACATCATTGAAAGAGGAGTTTTATGAAAAAAGAATATGGAATCACGAGTTTAACTGTACGCAATTTAGAAAACAACGAATTCTTCCAACTTCTATCTGAGAGCAGGGACGAATTGGGTGCTTTTACAAAAGCCAATAAGTCTGAGCAGGTTTACGCAACAAAGCTTGGGGATATGGAGAAACTTCTTGAGACCTTGCAAGCTGGTTTGCACCGTTCCAAGGCCAGTCAAACGGTGGCTAGTCTGGAAGTGTCTGACCGTGAGCGTGATGATGCGCTTTCTACTTTGACTGGTTTGGTCAAGGCCTTCTCTCGTGTGAAAGAGGCAAGTAGCAAGGAAGCTTACGACAAACTCAGCAAACTTTTCAAAAATTATGCTGGGCTAACGAGTATGAGCTACGAAAAAGAGACGGAAGCTATTAATCATTTGCTCAAGGAGCTAAAAGGTAGTGACTACCAAACTGCCCTTTCAACCCTGCATTTGACAACTCATGTAGAAACCTTGACAAAGGCGCAGGCTCAGTTTGAAAAAGCCTATAAGGAGCGCTTGGCTGAGCAAAAAGGCAAGGCACCTAGTCAAAACAAGGAAATCCGTGCGAAACTACAAGAAATCTATGACTTCCTTGTGGACTTTACTGCAATCAACGCCTATGCTTATCCAGATAAGAAGCAGTATGCTGATCTCCGTGACCACCTCAACGCTATCCGTAGTCGCTATAAAAAACGCAAGCCAAGCAAAAAGATTACCCCAACACAACCAGAAGAAGCCAAGTAGGTTGTTCTGTTTAATTTATGCGAGTCAAAATAAATCTTAGAAAGTGAATATAGGATATAAAGATGAATGAATTAGTGGTTGGATTATTTGCGGCTCTGTTAGGTGCAATTGTGTCAATCTTTACCTTATATACCAATTATAGAAGTTCTTTAGATGGCATTTCAGGCTGGCGCTCAAAGCTTTTTGATGCAGCTTCTGCTAAAGAAATTACGCTTAAAGAAGTTCAGGTGTTAAGGACAGCTCTACGCTATGAACCAGCTAAGGAAGTTCAAGAAAACACTTTTGATTGGATATCTAATATCATGATTTACTATTGTGATTATATTTCGTTAAAGTATTTTGAACATCATGAAACAAGTCTCTTGTATCAAGAACAGGAAATCATCAGGGTTTTTATCAGATGTCTGTTGAAGAACCATTGGGAATACAATGCTTCTATGCTATCATCTTTGAAATTTTTGAAGCTTTATTACAATGCTTCAAGACAACCAGAATTTATTCGTGAAACGTATGAAAAAGCAGAGACAATATGCAGATCCTTAGGGAATGGCGATAAAGAATACGATCTGATCAAAAGAATCAATGATAGAATGAAGGAAAAGGTATGAGATGAAACTTGAACTAGATGTTAAAATTAATAAAAATGGTGAAGATAAGATAAATGAATTTTCTGTTGAAAATTTTTTAGAAAAACATGTAAAATCCGGTGAAACTAATCAAGTGGAGGAAGACAAGGGAAATATTATGCCAAAAATTTCAGGTAAGGCCATAGGTGTCATGAGTGTAATTGTAGGGGTTAATTTGATAAGTGATATCCTTCAAATTTTTGTCAGATGTTTCAAAATCAGCACCCAAACAAATGTATTAGCTGTTCTGTTAGTAGTTTTACTTATTATTAATGAGCTTTTAAAAACAAGGAATAAAAACAAAGATGGCTGTCAAAGTCATTAAAAAAACTAGTCATGGGATTTTTCAAAGAATTTGATAAGGAAAAAGTTCCAGCAGCCAGTCCCCTTTATAGACATGTCCTCTACAGAATCAAAAGTTTTCACTAAAAAGGCAGGTATCCCCATGAGAACTGAACCCCAAATGCTTGATTTAATTTTTCAAACCGCAAAAGTACTCCAAGTCAACGCTGTCGCTATGTCTGGTTCGCGGACAAACCCAAACGCCCCTAAGGACGAGTTCCAAGACTACGATGTGGTCTACATCGTGGAGGATTTGGACGCTCTGGCGGCTGACCTTTCTTGGTTAGAACAGTTTGGCAACCGTCTGATTGAACAGTATAATGTACTGGGAAACCGTCGTCTTTATCTTATGCTCTTTGAAGATGGCAATCGAATAGATTTGACTCTTTGCCCCAAAGACCACATTCAAGAGTGGGTGGATAGTGAAGCTGATTATACAGTTTTGAAAGATGAGAAAGGCTTGTTTGAGTCCTATACTACAAGTCCTCAACGTTACTGGACAAGTCCAGCTAGTCAGACAAATTTTGAGAAAGCCTGCAATGAATTTTGGTGGGTATCAGCCTACGTGGTTAAAGGGATTTGTCGCAATCAGCTCATCTACGCGACTGACCATCTCTACGGCATTTGCCAGCAAGAACTCTTGAAGGTCTTGGCTTGGCAGGTCGCAAGTGATAAGGGGACTGTCGATGTCGGCAAGAACTACAAGTATCTCTTTAATTATTTACCTATTGAGAAAGAGAAAGAATTCTCAAATCTGTTTGATTTTTCAAGTGTAGAGAAACTTACTCAGTCATTGTTTGCTACGATGCAACTTTTTAACAGAGAAGCTCAAATCCTTGCTCAAAAGATGGGTTTTGCCTACGATAAGGAAGTGGCTGAGAAGATGATTGAGTATGCTAAGGAGAGACTCGAAACAAATGAAACCATTACAAGATAAGAAGATAACAAAGTTTTTACTGATTAGTTTTCTCATTTCTTGGGGGCTTGGTTGGGGATTGCTTGCTTTCCTGACGCAAATGAACCTCTTAAGTCTACCAAGTCCTCTTGGAGTTTTTCTCCATCTGCTAGGAGGTTTCGGTCCAACTATTGCAGCCATATATTGTTTGCCTCAAAAATCAATTAAAAGTATAGTTTCTTTTATCTTAGGGGACTCAAAGAAATATATTTTCTTATTTCTTTTACTAATTTTCGTGCAGACGGGTGTTATTGCTTTCTCGTCCAAGGAGATTAATCCAGCTTTTCCACTAGAAAATTTATTTGTTATTTTTTTGAGTGCAGTCTGTGTTTATGGTGGAGAAGAAGAACTGGGATGGCGAGGCACCTTGCAACCAACTTTGGAAACTAGATTCTCCTTTTGGATTTCCAGTTTGATAACAGGTTGTATTTGGGCAGTATGGCATGTACCTTTATGGTTTGTGATTGGGAGTTCCCAAAGTAGGATGCCTTTTATATTATTCAGTCTATTTGCAATTTATCTCAGCATTCTTCTAGCTGCTGTTTTCAAAAAAACTAAGTCGGTCCTCTTTTGCGCCATTTTTCATGGTCTAATTAATACCCTACTTAGTTTATTTGTTATTAAAATTAATCTTTTATTCATTCTAGGATTAGTAGGATTACTCTTCTTTTCTCACTACCTACAAAGAAACAGTTAAATTTATAAAATATAGATTTACTTTGCAATAAAATACTAAAAAGAGAATTATTATGTCTAACATTCAAAACATGTCCCTTGAGGACATCATGGGGGAGCGCTTTGGTCGCTACTCCAAGTACATTATTCAAGACCGAGCTTTGCCAGACATTCGGGATGGCTTGAAGCCGGTTCAGCGCCGTATTCTTTATTCGATGAATAAGGATGGCAATACCTTTGACAAGAGCTACCGTAAGTCTGCCAAGTCTGTCGGGAACATCATGGGAAATTTCCACCCACACGGTGACAGTTCTATTTATGATGCCATGGTTCGTATGTCTCAGGATTGGAAAAATCGTGAGATTCTAGTCGAAATGCACGGTAACAACGGTTCTATGGACGGGGACCCACCTGCGGCTATGCGTTATACTGAAGCACGTTTGTCTGAAATTGCTGGGTACCTTCTTCAGGATATTGAGAAAAAGACAGTTCCTTTTGCTTGGAACTTTGATGATACCGAGAAAGAACCCACTGTCTTACCAGCAGCCTTTCCAAACCTCTTGGTGAATGGATCGACTGGTATTTCGGCTGGTTATGCCACAGACATTCCTCCGCATAATTTAGCTGAGGTCATTGATGCGACTGTTTACATGATTGATCACCCAACAGCCAAGGTGGACAAGCTGATGGAATTCTTGCCTGGACCAGATTTCCCGACAGGAGGGATTATCCAAGGGCGTGACGAAATCAAGAAAGCCTATGAAACTGGGAAAGGGCGCGTGGTCGTTCGATCTAAGACGGAGATTGAAAAGCTAAAAGGTGGTAAGGAACAAATCGTTATCACTGAAATTCCTTATGAAATCAATAAGGCCAATCTGGTCAAGAAAATCGATGATGTTCGTGTCAATAACAAGGTGGCAGGGATCGCTGAGGTTCGTGATGAGTCTGACCGTGATGGTCTTCGTATTGCTATTGAACTCAAGAAAGATGCTAATACCGAGCTGGTTCTTAACTATCTCTTCAAGTACACAGACCTGCAAATCAACTACAACTTCAACATGGTAGCGATTGACAATTTCACGCCTCGTCAGGTCGGGATTGTCCCAATCTTGTCTAGCTATATCGCCCACCGTCGCGAAGTCATCTTGGCGCGTTCCCGTTTTGATAAGGAAAAGGCTGAGAAACGTCTCCATATTGTTGAAGGTTTGATTCGCGTGATTTCGATTTTGGACGAAGTGATTGCTCTTATCCGTGCTTCTGAAAATAAGGCTGACGCAAAGGAAAATCTCAAGGTCAGCTATGAATTCACAGAGGAGCAGGCAGAGGCTATCGTGACCTTGCAACTGTACCGTTTGACCAATACAGACGTGGTTGTCTTGCAAGAAGAAGAAGCAGAGCTTCGTGAAAAGATTGCCATGCTTGCAGCTATCATCGGTGATGAACGGACCATGTACAATCTCATGAAAAAAGAGCTTCGTGAGGTCAAGAAGAAATTTGCGACTCCACGTTTAAGTTCTTTAGAAGACACTGCGAAAGCAATCGAGATTGACACAGCTAGTTTGATTGTCGAGGAAGATACCTATGTCAGCGTGACTAAGGCAGGCTATATCAAGCGTACTAGCCCACGTTCCTTTGCGGCATCCACTCTGGAAGAAATTGGCAAGCGTGATGATGATCGTTTGATCTTTGTTCAATCTGCCAAGACAACCCAGCACCTCTTGATGTTCACAACTCTTGGGAATGTCATTTATCGACCAATCCATGAATTGGCAGATATTCGTTGGAAGGATATCGGAGAGCATCTGAGTCAGACCATTACAAACTTTGAAACGAACGAAGAAATTCTCTATGCAGAAGTCGTGGATCAGTTTGATGATGCAACTACCTACTTTGCAGCGACTCGCCTTGGTCAAATCAAGCGTGTAGAACGCAAAGAATTCTCTCCATGGCGGACCTACAAGTCGAAGTCTGTCAAGTATGCTAAGCTCAAAGACGAGACAGACCAGATTGTAGCAGTAGCTCCGATTAAACTAGATGATGTTCTCTTGATTAGTCAAAATGGTTATGCCCTTCGTTTCAATATCGAAGAGGTTCCCGTTGTCGGTGCCAAGGCTGCAGGTGTCAAGGCTATGAACCTGAAAGCAGATGATGCGCTTCAGGCAGCCTTTATCTGTAACACCTCATCCTTCTACCTCTTGACCCAACGTGGAAGCTTGAAACGCGTTTCCATTGAGGAAATTCCAGCGACCAGCCGTGCCAAACGAGGCCTACAAGTCTTGCGTGAGTTGAAAAACAAACCGCACCGAGTCTTCTTGGCTGGAGCAGTTGCAGAGCAAGGTTTCGTTGGTGATCTCTTTAGTACAGAAGTAGAAGAAAACGACCAAACGTTACTTGTCCAATCTAACAAGGGAACAATCTATGAGAGTCGGTTGCAAGACCTCAACTTGTCAGAACGTACTAGCAACGGAAGCTTCATTTCTGACACCATTTCAGATGAAGAAGTCTTCGATGCTTACCTCAAAGAAGTCTTTAAAGAGGACAAAGCAAGTTCGTAAAAAGAATCAGTCCAGAGGGCTGATTTCTTTTTGTCGAGAAAATTTTCAGAAAATTACAAATAATACTTGAAATTTTACTAGAAAAGTGTAGAATAGAACACATAGTTTGAATAGTATAAAGGAGAAACACATGACAGTTGCAATTGATTGGGAAAACCTTGGATTTTCTTATATGAAATTACCTTATCGCTATATCGCTCATTACAAAAATGGTCAATGGGATCAAGGAGGGTTGACAGAGGATGCGACCTTGCATATTTCAGAGTCTTCTCCAAGTCTCCACTATGGACAGCAAGCATTTGAGGGCTTGAAAGCCTATCGTACAAAGGATGGCAGTGTTCAACTTTTTCGTCCTGATGAAAATGCCAAGCGTCTGCAACGTACCTGCGACCGTCTCTTGATGCCTCAAGTCCCAACTGAGATGTTTGTGGAAGCTTGTAAAGCGGTTGTTCGTGCCAATGAAGATTATGTACCACCATACGGAACGGGTGGAACCCTCTATCTCCGTCCGCTTTTGATTGGTGTTGGAGACATCATCGGAGTAAAACCTGCAGAGGAGTACATTTTCACTATCTTTGCTATGCCAGTTGGTAACTACTTTAAAGGTGGATTGGTTCCAACTAATTTCTTGATTCAGGATGAATACGACCGTGCAGCGCCAAATGGTACAGGTGCGGCTAAGGTTGGTGGGAACTATGCTGCCAGTCTTCTACCAGGTAAAATGGCAAAATCACGTAATTTTTCAGATGTTATCTACCTAGATCCAGCTACCCACACCAAGATTGAGGAAGTCGGATCAGCCAACTTCTTTGGAATTACAGCAGACAACGAGTTTGTAACGCCATTAAGCCCCTCTATCTTGCCATCTATTACTAAGTACTCTTTGCTTTACTTAGCTGAACACCGCTTGGGCTTGACACCGATCGAAGGTGATGTTCCGATTGACAATTTGGATCGTTTTGTAGAGGCAGGTGCTTGTGGAACAGCAGCAGTTATCTCTCCAATTGGGGGCATCCAACACGGTGACGATTTCCATGTTTTCTATAGTGAAACAGAAGTAGGTCCTGTGACACGTAAACTCTATGATGAATTGACTGGTATCCAATTCGGTGATGTTGAAGCACCAGAGGGATGGATTGTCAAAGTAGACTAAACGACACAAAGTAAAGAGAAACTCCATAGCAGTTATAATGGCTGAAATGGAGTTTTTTCTTGCTAGTTTGAGCATTTTCCTGTACAATAGAAAAAGTGAAAAGAGGTAAAGTATGAGTAAAAAAGATAAGAAAATTGAAATTCAATTAACAGATGCAAAGGTGACTGTTGGAAAAGACAGTTATGAAGGTTACGTTTTGACGATTGGGAAAAAGATCATTGGTGAAATTGCCGAATTAGATAGCCAATTTGCCATCATAAAGAATGGAAATGTCGATAGTTTTTATAAAAAACTTGAAAAAGCTGTGGAAATTTTGATTGAAAACTATAATTTGACAAAATAATACTTGTTTTATTGAAAATTTCATGATATAATAGTTCTCGTTAAACATTGGAGAGATAGCGAAGAGGCTAAACGCGGCGGACTGTAAATCCGCTCCTTCGGGTTCGGGGGTTCGAATCCCTCTCTCTCCATTCATCAATGGGGTATAGCCAAGCGGTAAGGCAAGGGACTTTGACTCCCTCATGCGTTGGTTCGAATCCAGCTACCCCAGTTCTTAGGTAATAAATTCAAGATAAAAAGAAAAATATCTTAGGGTATTTTATTTTTATAATTGAAAGACGTGAACGATATGAACATGTCTTTGCGGGTGCTTAGGAAAAAAATTATAAGTATGTCAAGTTTGGAAAAACTTGATTGTTGGAGGATTTTTTAGATGAACGAATTTGAAGATTTGCTAAATAGCGTTAGCCAAGTTGAGCCTGGTGATGTTGTTAGTGCTGAAGTATTGACAGTTGATGCGACTCAAGCTAACGTTGCAATCTCTGGGACTGGTGTTGAAGGTGTCTTGACTCTTCGCGAATTGACAAACGATCGCGATGCAGATATCAATGACTTTGTGAAAGTAGGAGAAGTATTGGATGTTCTTGTACTTCGTCAAGTAGTTGGTAAAGATACTGATACAGTTACATACCTTGTATCTAAAAAACGCCTTGAAGCTCGCAAAGCATGGGACAAACTTGTAGGACGCGAAGAAGAAGTTGTTACTGTTAAAGGAACTCGTGCCGTTAAAGGTGGACTTTCAGTAGAATTTGAAGGTGTTCGTGGATTCATCCCAGCTTCAATGTTGGATACTCGTTTCGTACGTAACACTGAGCGTTTCGTAGGTCAAGAATTTGATGCTAAAATCAAAGAAGTTGATCCTAAAGAAAACCGCTTCATCCTTTCACGTCGTGAAGTTGTTGAAGCAGCTACTGCAGCAGCTCGTGCTGAAGTATTCGGTAAATTGGCCGTTGGTGATGTCGTAACTGGTAAAGTTGCTCGTATCACTAGCTTTGGTGCTTTCATCGACCTTGGTGGAGTCGACGGATTGGTTCACTTGACTGAATTGTCACACGAACGTAACGTATCACCTAAATCAGTTGTAACTGTTGGTGAAGAAATTGAAGTGAAGATCCTTGATCTTAACGAAGAAGAAGGACGCGTATCACTTTCACTTAAAGCAACAACACCTGGACCATGGGATGGTGTTGAGCAAAAATTGGCTAAAGGTGATGTAGTAGAAGGAACAGTTAAACGTTTGACTGACTTTGGTGCATTTGTTGAAGTATTGCCAGGTATCGATGGACTTGTTCACGTATCACAAATTTCACACAAACGTATCGAAAATCCAAAAGAAGCTCTTACTGTTGGTCAAGAAGTTACTGTTAAAGTCCTTGATGTTAACGCTGACGCAGAACGTGTATCTCTTTCTATCAAAGCTCTTGAAGAACGTCCAGCTCAAGAAGAAGGACAAAAAGAAGAAAAACGTGCTGCTCGTCCACGTCGTCCAAAACGTCAAGAAAAACGTGATTTCGAACTTCCAGAAACACAAACAGGATTCTCAATGGCTGACTTGTTCGGTGATATCGAACTTTAATCAAATTGATAATCACAAAATCCTTTGTTTAAAACAAGGGATTTTTCTTTTGTCTCTTTCTCATTTTTGATATAATAGTTCTATGTTAGATTCAGAAAAACAATCACAATATCAATTGTTAAATGAGGAACTCTCTTATTTACTTGAAGGTGAGAGCAATGTTCTTGCCAATCTTTCAAATGCTAGTGCCCTTCTAAAATCTCGCTTTCCGAATACTGTCTTTGCAGGGTTTTATCTGTTTGATGGTAGCGAGTTGGTTTTAGGGCCTTTTCAGGGTGGTGTTTCTTGTATTCGCATTCCGCTTGGAAAAGGCGTGTGTGGAGAAGCTGCTGAGTTTCAAGAGACTGTTTTGGTTGGCGATGTGAGCACCTATCCAAACTACATTTCTTGTGATAGTATGGCCAAGAGTGAAATCGTGGTTCCCATGCTCAAGAATGGTCAATTGCTGGGTGTCTTAGACCTGGATTCTTCACTTATTGATGATTACAATGCTATTGATCGTGATTACTTGGAACAATTTGTCGCTATTTTGCTTGAGAAGACAGAATGGGACTTTACGATGTTTGAGGAGAAAGCCTAATGTATCAAGCACTTTATCGAAAATATAGAAGCCAGACTTTTTCACAACTAGTAGGTCAAGAAGTTGTGGCTAAAACCCTAAAACAAGCAGTTGAGCAGGAAAAGATTAGTCATGCCTATCTTTTCTCAGGTCCTCGAGGAACTGGTAAAACCAGTGTAGCCAAGATTTTTGCCAAGGCTATGAACTGTCCGAACCAGGTAGACGGGGAACCATGTAATAACTGTTATATCTGCCAAGCAGTCACAGAAGGTAGCCTAGAAGATGTTATCGAAATGGATGCGGCTTCGAATAATGGAGTCGATGAAATCCGTGAAATTCGTGATAAATCCACCTATTCTCCTAGTTTGGCCCGTTATAAGGTCTATATCATAGACGAGGTTCATATGTTGTCTACAGGAGCTTTTAATGCGCTTTTGAAGACCCTAGAAGAACCAACCCAGAACGTTGTCTTTATTTTGGCGACTACCGAATTGCACAAGATTCCAGCAACTATTTTATCGCGTGTCCAACGTTTTGAGTTTAAATCAATTCGAACGCAAGATATCACGGCACATATTCATCATATTTTAGAAAAAGAGAATATCAGTTCTGAACCAGAGGCTGTGGAAATTATCGCTAGACGGGCTGAAGGTGGGATGCGGGATGCCTTGTCTATTCTGGATCAAGCCTTGAGTTTGACGCAAGGGAATGAGCTCACGACTGCCATCTCTGAGGAGATTACAGGTACTATTAGTTTATCAGCACTTGATGATTATGTAGCTGCCTTGTCCCAGCAGGATGTTCCAAAAGCGCTTGATTCTTTGAATCTTTTGTTTGAAAATGGTAAGAGCATGACTCGTTTTGTGACGGATCTCTTGCAGTATTTGCGTGATCTACTAGTTGTTCAGACGGGTGGCGAAAATACTCATCATAGTCCAGTTTTTATGGACAATCTAGCTCTGTCTCAGGAAAGTCTCTTTGAAATGATTCGAATAGCGACTGTGAGCTTGGCGGATATGAAAGCTAGCCTGCAACCTAAGATTTATGCTGAGATGATGACCATTCGTTTAGCGGAAATCAAGCCTGAATCTGCGCTTTCAGGAGCTGTTGAAAGTGAAATTTCTGCACTGAGACAGGAAGTTGCCCGTCTCAAGCAAGAACTTGCCAATGTGGGCACAGCTCCTAAACAAGTTGCGCCAGTTCCTAGTCGTCCAGCCACTTCCAAGACAGTCTATCGAGTAGATCGCAACAAAGTTCAGTCTATTCTGCAAGAAGCTGTTGAAAATCCTGATTTGGCACGACAAAACTTGATTCGCCTCCAGAATGCGTGGGGAGAAGTGATTGAAAGTTTAGCTGGACCTGATAAGGCTCTTCTCGTGGGTTCTCAACCAGTTGCGGCCAATGAACACCATGCTATTTTAGCCTTTGAGTCTAATTTCAATGCTGGTCAAACCATGAAAAGAGATAATCTCAATACTATGTTTGGCAATATTCTCAGCCAGGCAGCTGGATTTTCACCTGAGATTTTGGCAATTTCCCTAGAGGAATGGAAAGAGGTTCGAGCAGCATTTTCAGCTAAAAACAAGTCTCCTCAAGCTGACCAAGAGGTGGAAGAAGAGAGCTTGATTCCAGAAGGATTCGAATTTCTAGCTGATAAAGTCATGGTTGAAGAAGACTAAAAGTGGATTTCATGATACAATAATCTTATGAATAGACAACAATTTATTATAATAGCGTTATTCACGGCTGCTGAGACTTATTTTTTCAATGAATCTTTGATGACTGGTCGCTATGTTATGGCAGCTTTTTGGGCCATTCTACTCTTTCGAAATTTTAGGTTAAGTTACGTGATGGGAAAAATCGTAGACGCTATTGATCAACACTTAAACCGCAAGGATTAGCCCCCAGCTTCTAGACAAAATCAAAGCCTTTTAGGCTTTTTTTTGTTATACTAGTAGAGTATATTTATTGACCTTTTGTCCTATTTTTTAGGGATTGTAAGCAATTTCCTAAAGTATTGAGCAAAATGTTTGAAAAAGAAAGGAACTATCATGTCAGTATTAGAGATCAAAGATCTTCACGTTGAGATTGAAGGAAAAGAAATTTTGAAAGGAGTCAATCTGACTCTGAAAACAGGAGAAATCGCAGCTATCATGGGACCAAATGGTACTGGGAAATCGACTCTTTCTGCAGCTATCATGGGGAATCCTAACTATGAGGTTACAAAAGGGGAAGTCTTGTTTGATGGTGTAAATATCCTTGAATTGGAAGTGGACGAGCGCGCGCGTATGGGACTTTTCCTTGCTATGCAATACCCATCTGAAATCCCTGGAATTACCAACGCTGAATTTCTTCGTGCAGCTATGAATGCTGGTAAAGAAGATGATGAAAAGATTTCAGTTCGTGAGTTCATCACTAAACTAGATGAGAAAATGGAATTGCTCAACATGAAAGAAGAAATGGCAGAGCGTTACCTCAACGAAGGATTCTCTGGTGGTGAGAAAAAACGTAATGAAATTCTTCAACTCTTGATGTTGGAACCAACTTTTGCCCTTTTGGATGAGATTGACTCAGGTCTTGACATTGATGCCCTTAAAGTTGTCTCTAAAGGTGTCAATGCCATGCGTGGTGAAGGCTTTGGTGCTATGATCATCACTCACTACCAACGTCTTTTGAACTACATCACACCAGACGTGGTACACGTGATGATGGAAGGTCGTGTTGTTCTTTCTGGTGGCCCAGAATTGGCAGCGCGTTTGGAACGTGAAGGATACGCAAAACTAGCTGAAGAACTTGGCTACGACTACAAGGAAGAATTGTAATTTCCTCGTATCTTTTAGGAGAAGTAAATGACTAAAGAAACTATTAAACTTTTTTCAGAAATGCACGCTGAACCAAGCTGGTTGGCTGACCTCCGTCAAAAAGCTTTTGATAAGATTGAGAGTTTGGAATTACCAGTTATTGAGCGTGTCAAATTTCACCGTTGGAATCTGGGGGATGGAACCATCACAGAAAGTGAACCTTCAGCAAATGTTCCTGACTTCACTGCTTTAGATAACCACTTGAAGTTGGTACAAGTTGGAACCCAAACTGTTTTTGAGCAAATTCCAGTTGAATTGGCTGAACAGGGTGTTGTTTTCACAGACTTTCACTCAGCTTTAGAAGAAATTCCAGAGCTTATTGAGGAATTCTTCATGTCATCAGTTAAGTATGATGACGACAAGTTGGCAGCTTACCATACAGCTTACTTTAACAGTGGTGCTGTTCTCTACATTCCTGATAATGTTGAGATTACAGAACCAATTGAAGGTATTTTCTACCAAGACAGCGATAGCGATGTCCCATTTAACAAGCATATCCTTATCATTGCTGGTAAAAACTCTAAAATAAGCTATCTTGAACGTCTAGAGTCACGAGGTGAAGGAAGTGCCAAAGCAACTGCTAATATCACAGTCGAAGTGATTGCTCGTTCAGGTGCGCAAGTGAAATTTGCAGCTATTGACCGTTTAGGTGAAAATGTCACTGCCTATATTAGCCGTCGTGGTAAACTAGGCAACGATGCAAGCATTGACTGGGCGATTGGTGTCATGAATGAAGGAAATGTCGTTGCGGACTTTGATAGCGACTTGATTGGAAATGGTAGCCATGCTGACCTTAAAGTCGTAGCTCTTTCAAGTGGCCGTCAGGTTCAAGGGATTGATACTCGAGTGACTAACTACGGTTGCAACTCAATCGGAAATATCCTCCAACATGGGGTTATCCTTGAAAAAGCGACCTTGACCTTCAATGGTATTGGACACATTATCAAGGGTGCTAAGGGAGCAGATGCGCAACAAGAGAGCCGTGTTCTCATGCTTTCAGACCAAGCACGTTCAGATGCCAACCCAATTCTTTTGATTGATGAAAATGACGTAACTGCAGGTCACGCGGCTTCTATCGGGCAGGTGGATCCAGAAGATATGTACTACCTCATGAGCCGTGGCTTGGATAAGGCGACTGCGGAGCGTTTGGTTGTTCGTGGTTTCCTTGGATCTGTTATCGTTGAGATTCCAGTCCAAGAAGTTCGTGATGAAATGATTGCAACGATCGAAGAAAAATTGTCAAAACGCTAAGGGGAAGGCTATGTTAGATGTAGAAGCGATTCGCAAGGATTTTCCAATTTTAGACCAGATTGTCAACGATGAACCTCTGGTCTATCTGGACAATGCTGCGACGACACAGAAACCACTAGCAGTTCTGGAAACAATCAACCGCTACTATGAGCAGGACAATGCCAATGTTCACCGTGGTGTTCATACCTTGGCTGAGCGAGCAACAGCTTCTTATGAAGCTGCTCGTGAAACCATTCGTAAGTTTATCAATGCAGGCTCTACAAAGGAAGTTCTCTTTACCAGAGGAACGACAATCAGCCTTAACTGGGTGGCACGCTTCGCTGAGGAAATCCTGACTGAGGGAGACCAGGTCTTGATTTCTGTCATGGAACACCATTCCAATATCATTCCTTGGCAGGAGGCCTGCCGCAAGACTGGAGCAGAGCTTGTCTATGTTTATCTCAAGGACGGAGCTCTGGATATGGATGACTTGCGAGCTAAATTGACTGATAAAGTCAAGTTTGTCTCTCTAGCTCACGCCTCAAATGTTCTTGGTGTGGTCAATCCTATCAAAGAAATCACTCAATTAGCCCACCATGTTGGAGCTATCATGGTGGTGGATGGTGCTCAATCTACACCTCATATGAAGATTGATGTACAGGACTTGGATGTGGACTTCTTTGCCTTTTCGGGTCACAAGATGGCTGGTCCGACTGGTATCGGTGTGCTTTATGGCAAAGAAAAGTATCTTGAGCAAATGTCACCAGTTGAATTTGGTGGTGAGATGATTGATTTCGTCTATGAGCAATCTGCTAGTTGGAAGGAATTGCCTTGGAAATTTGAGGCTGGGACACCCAATATGGCAGGAGCTATTGGACTTGCAGCTGCAGTGGATTATCTAGAAAAGATTGGTATGGATGCCATTGAAGCTCATGAACAAGAACTGATTGCATACGTCTTTCCAAAATTGCAGGCCATTGAAGGTTTGACTATTTATGGTTCGCAGGATTTGGCTCAACGTTCAGGTGTTATTGCCTTTAACCTAGGTGATCTTCATCCCCATGACCTAGCTACAGCACTGGATTATGAAGGAGTGGCTGTTCGCGCTGGTCATCATTGCGCCCAACCTTTGCTCCAATATTTGGAAGTCCCAGCAACAGCTCGTGCAAGTTTTTATATCTACAATACTAAGGCGGATTGTGACAAACTAGTCGATGCTTTACAAAAGACAAAGGAGTTTTTCAATGGCACTTTCTAAACTAGATAGCCTTTATATGGCAGTGGTGGCAGACCATTCGAAAAATCCACATCACCAAGGGAAGCTGGAAGATGCTGAGCAAATCAGCCTCAATAATCCAACCTGTGGGGATGTCATCAACCTCTCTGTCAAGTTTGACACAGAGGACCGTTTGGAAGATATTGCTTTTCTAAATTCAGGATGCACGATTTCAACTGCTTCTGCTAGTATGATGACAGATGCCGTTTTAGGGAAGACCAAGCAAGAAATTCTAGAACTTGCCACCATCTTTTCTGAAATGGTTCAAGGGCAAAAAGATGATCGTCAAGACCAACTCGGGGATGGCGCCTTCTTGTCAGGTGTTGCCAAATTCCCTCAACGAATCAAGTGTGCAACTCTAGCTTGGAATGCACTTAAGAAAACAATTGAAAATCAAGAAAATAAATAAGAAACATAGAAATATATAATGAAAGAAAGGATATTATGGCTGAAGAAAGAGTAGAACCAAAACCAATTGACCTTGGTGAATATAAATTTGGTTTCCATGATGATGTAGAGCCTGTCCTATCGACAGGAAAAGGACTCAACGAAGGTGTTATTCGTGAATTATCTGCTGCCAAGGGTGAGCCAGAGTGGATGTTGGAATTCCGTTTGAAGTCTTATGAAACCTTCAAGAAAATGCCTATGCAAACTTGGGGAGCGGACTTGTCAGAGATTGACTTTGATGACTTGATCTACTACCAAAAACCATCTGATAAACCAGCCCGTTCTTGGGATGATGTACCTGAAAAGATCAAAGAAACCTTTGAACGTATCGGAATTCCAGAAGCTGAGCGTGCCTATCTAGCAGGAGCCTCTGCTCAGTACGAGTCAGAAGTGGTATACCACAACATGAAGGAAGAGTTTGAGAAGTTAGGAATTATCTTTACAGATACAGATTCTGCCCTCAAGGAATACCCAGACTTGTTTAAACAATACTTTGCGAAGTTGGTGCCACCAACAGATAACAAGTTGGCAGCCCTTAACTCAGCAGTATGGTCGGGTGGAACTTTTATCTACGTACCAAAAGGGGTCAAAGTGGATATTCCACTTCAAACTTATTTCCGTATCAACAATGAAAATACTGGTCAGTTTGAACGTACCTTAATTATCGTTGATGAAGGAGCAAGTGTCCACTACGTAGAAGGATGTACAGCACCAACTTATTCAAGTAACAGCTTGCACGCAGCCATTGTAGAAATCTTTGCCTTGGACGGAGCTTATATGCGTTATACGACTATTCAAAACTGGTCTGATAACGTCTATAACCTAGTAACAAAACGTGCCAAAGCTTTGAAAGATGCGACAGTTGAGTGGATTGATGGTAACTTGGGTGCCAAAACAACCATGAAATATCCATCTGTTTATCTAGATGGAGAAGGGGCGCGTGGTACCATGCTTTCGATTGCCTTTGCCAATGCAGGGCAACACCAAGATACGGGTGCTAAGATGATCCACAACGCTCCACATACCAGCTCGTCTATCGTGTCTAAGTCTATCGCTAAAGGCGGAGGAAAGGTGGACTACCGTGGACAAGTAACCTTTAACAAAAACTCTAAGAAATCTGTTTCTCATATCGAGTGTGATACCATTATAATGGATGACTTATCATCGTCAGATACTATTCCATTTAATGAAATTCACAACTCGCAAGTTGCTTTGGAACACGAAGCCAAGGTATCTAAGATTTCAGAGGAACAACTCTACTACCTCATGAGTCGTGGTTTGTCAGAATCTGAAGCAACCGAAATGATTGTCATGGGATTTGTCGAACCCTTCACAAAAGAACTTCCAATGGAATACGCAGTTGAGCTGAACCGCTTGATTAGCTATGAAATGGAAGGGTCTGTTGGGTAAGAATATGCAAAATCTGAACAGGAATCCTTTCTGTTCAGAATTTTTTTCAAAAAAGAACCTAATAAATATTCACAAAAATGCTTTTATATGGTAAAATAAAACAATTACATTTAGTGGAGATGGAGTATGAATATTTTTAGAACCAAGGATGTTAGTCTGAGACAGACAGAGATGCGTCGCCATTTGAAATTGTGGGATTTGATTCTATTGGGAATCGGTGCCATGGTGGGGACAGGGATTTTCACCATTACAGGAACAGCAGCGGCTACCCTAGCTGGTCCATCACTAGTGATTTCCATCGTGATTTCTGCCCTGTGTGTTTCTCTATCAGCCCTCTTTTTTGCAGAATTTGCTTCTCGTGTGCCTGCTACTGGTGGCGCTTATAGTTATCTCTATGCGATTTTAGGAGAATTGCCAGCCTGGATTGCTGGCTGGTTGACCATCATGGAATTCATGACGGCTGTTTCAGGTGTGGCGTCTGGCTGGGCAGCTTACTTTAAGGGATTGCTCAGTAATTATGGTATCTCCATGCCTCAAGCCTTGAATGGAACTTTTAACCCTGAACAGGGAACTTATATCGATTTTCTGCCTATTTTAGTACTGATCTTGGTAACGGGATTGGTTTTGTTAAATTCCAAGGCAGCCTTACGCTTTAATTCGCTTCTAGTGATCTTGAAATTCTCAGCTCTTGCCTTATTTATTCTAGTTGGTATTTGGTACATCAAGCCAGAAAATTGGACGAATTTTGCTCCTTTTGGTTTTGGTCAACTATATGGTGGAAGTACTGGGATTATGGCGGGCGCATCTTTGATGTTTTTTGGTTTTCTCGGTTTTGAGTCGATTTCCATGGCAGTTGATGAAATTCAAAGTCCGCAAAAAAATATTCCTCGCGGAATTGTGCTTTCTCTGACAATTGTCACCATTCTCTATGCCTTGGTAACAATAGTATTGACTGGGATTGTTCACTATAGCCAACTCAATGTGGATGATGCAGTGGCCTTTTCATTGCGTAGTATCGGAATTGGCTGGGCAGCCAACTATGTTTCACTGGTAGCCATTCTAACCCTGATAACCGTATGTATTTCCATGACCTACGCTCTGTCTCGAATGATTTACAGCTTAGCACGTGATGGTCTATTACCTCGAAGTTTTAAACAGCTAAGTAAAATTAGCCGGGTTCCAAAGAATGCGACCATCTTAACAGGAGTTGCTTCAGCCATTGCAGCAGGAGTCTTTCCGCTAGCCAGTATCGCTGCTTTTTTAAATATCTGTACACTAGCCTATCTAATTCTACTTGCCTACGGTATTATCAAGCTCAGAAAGGATAAGGGCATGCCAAAAGAAGGAGAATTCAAAACTCCTTTAGTGCCGCTTTTGCCAATCCTTTCCATTCTTATCTGTCTTTCCTTTATGCTTCAGTATACCAAGGAAACATGGATTGCCTTTGGACTTGCTTTGTTGGTTGGACTAGTGATTTACTTTACTTATGGCTATCGTCACTCTACACTTTCTGAAGAAGAATAAAAGCTGGGAATTCCCAGCTTTTTTAATCTTTTACATAAGTAAATCCTTCCCCCAGAATTTCATGAGCCTCTGTGATGGTGATAAAGGCTTGAGGATCGACTTGGTGAATCACATCCTTCATTTTAACGATTTCATTTCGACCGACGATACAGTAGATAATTTTTAAATCCTTTTTGCTGTAGTAACCTTGACCAGATATAAAGGTTACGCCGCGTCCGAGTTCATCGTTAATTTTTTCGGCTAACCGATCTGGAAATTGAGTTATAATCATAAATCCTTTACCAGCATAACCTCCTTCACCGATCAGGTCGATAACACGAGCGATGATAAAGTCAAATAAGAGGGTATAAGTCACTAGGCGCAAATCTTGGAAGATAATCAAAATCAACATTAGAATAATGAAATCAAGCGAGAAAAGCAATTTTCCAATTGAAATATTGGTGTATTTGTTGAGGATGCGAGCAACAATATCTGATCCACCTGTTGTACCACCAGCATTAAAGATAATTCCTAAACCAACTCCCAGTAAAACACCAGAAACTAAAGATACAATAATGAGATCACCTTGCAAGTCAAATTGTAAAGGAATTCGTTCAAAGACAGCAAGCCAGATCGAGAGAGAAATGGTTCCCAAAAGGCTGGAGTAGAGAGTTTTGGGACCAAATATCTTCCAAGCGAGGATAAAGAGAGGGATGTTAATCAAGAGATTCATCACTGAGACAGGAATTTTAAAGAGATAGAAGGTAATCAATGTGATACCAGTTGCTCCGCCTTCAAACAAATGATGAGGAACTACAAAATAGGTAAGACCAAAGGCATAAATAGCTGCCCCAAGTATGATAGTGACAATAGGCTGAACTTTTCGGATCATGATTCTCCCTCGCTTTTCTATAGATAGATTATACCAAAATTCCAAGCTTTTTCATTGGATTCATTATGATTTTTTAACAATTTTTTGATATAATAAAGGTGATAAATCCCTATCTTATTGAGAAGAATAGAAAGATTGAAGATATGACACAAGTAAAAATTGTAACGGATTCCTCTGTTACTATTGAACCAGAAGTGGTTAAAGAATTAAATATCACCGTTGTTCCTTTATCTGTGATGATTGATGGTATCCTTTATTCTGATGCAGATTTGAAAGAGGGAGAATTCCTTCATCTTATGCAGCAAAGTAAAAACCTACCCAAAACCAGTCAGCCTCCAGTGGGAGTATTTGCTGAAGTTTTTGAAGAGCTAGGTAAAGATGGTAGCCAGATTCTCGCTATTCACATGTCCCATGCACTATCTGGTACTGTTGAAGCTGCTCGCCAAGGAGCAAGCCTCTCTAGCGCTGATGTGACCGTTATTGATAGTTCTTTTACAGACCAGGCGATGAAGTTTCAAGTTGTTGAAGCTGCAAAACTTGCCCAAGAAGGAAAAGATTTGGAAACTATCCTAGCTCATGTAGAAGACGTCAAGAATCATACGGAACTCTATATCGGCGTTTCAACATTAGAAAACCTAGTTAAGGGTGGACGTATCGGACGTGTGACAGGATTACTAAGTTCACTTTTGAACATTCGTGTAGTAATGCAGATGAAAAACCACGAACTGCAACCTATTGTAAAGGGGCGCGGTGCTAAGACATTTAAAAAATGGCTTGACGAGTTGGCCGAGACCCTTTCTCATAAATCGGTTGCAGAGATTGGAATTTCCTACGCTGGTACCAATGAATGGGCCAATGAGATGAAGAATGTTTTACAAACTTATGTTGAAAAACCGATCTCAGTACTGGAAACAGGCTCTATCATTCAGACACATACAGGCGAAAATGCATGGGCTATCTTAGTTCGATATCATTCCTAAAAAAATAGAGAAAAATCGTTAGAAATAGCGTTTTTGACTTGACCTGTGGGCAATTTTAGGATATGATTATATTTGTTAATTAGAAATTATTTGGAGGAATTATTAACATGGCAAACAAACAAGATTTGATCGCTAAAGTAGCAGAAGCTACAGAATTGACTAAGAAAGATTCAGCAGCAGCAGTTGACGCTGTATTTGCAGCAGTAACTGAATACCTTGCAGCTGGTGAAAAAGTTCAATTGATCGGTTTTGGTAACTTTGAAGTTCGTGAGCGTGCTGCACGTAAAGGTCGCAACCCACAAACTGGTAAAGAAATCAAAATCGCAGCTTCTAAAGTTCCAGCATTCAAAGCTGGTAAAGCTCTTAAAGACGCTGTTAAATAATGAATTTTCAAAAAGCCTATTGTATCAAGCTTTCTAGCTTGGTCAGTAGGCTTTTTGTTTTGGAAAATATGATTTTATCGTTCTGTGCAAAAAGAAAAAGGCTCCCATGAAATGAGAACCTTCTTTTAATTAGTTTTTAGAAACTGCTTGGAATTCAGGATTTTTCCATGCTTCATCAATGATAGCTTGCAATTCTTTAGCAGATGCTTGCATTTTTTGAGTTTCCGCGTCGTTCAATGGGATGTTTACTGGACGAACGATACCGTGTGCACCAACAACAGCTGGTTGACCGATAAAGACGTTTTCAACTCCGTATTGACCTTCTTGGAAGACTGAAAGTGGAAGTACTGCATTTTCGTCATCAAGGATTGCTTTTGTGATACGAGCAAGCGCTACGGCGATACCATAGTATGTAGCTCCTTTTTTGTTGATGATTGTGTAAGCAGCATCACGAACACCTTCGAACAATTCAATCAATTCAGCTTCTTGAACGTTTTGAGTGTCTTTAAGGAATTCTTCAAGGTTTACACCAGCGATGTTGGCGTGTGACCAAACGGCAAATTCAGAATCTCCGTGTTCACCCATGATGTAGGCGTGAACTGAACGAGCATCAACATCCAATTTTTCAGCAAGTGCTTGACGGAAACGTGCTGAGTCAAGTGAAGTACCTGAACCGATAACGCGTTCTTTAGGGAATCCAGAGAATTTCCAAGTTGAGTAAGTCAAAACGTCAACTGGGTTAGCCGCAACAAGGAAGATACCATCAAAACCTGATTCAACAACTTGTGTTACGATTGATTTGTTGATAGCCAAGTTTTTACCTACAAGGTCAAGGCGAGTTTCACCTGGTTTTTGAGGAGCACCTGCAGTGATAACAACAAGGTCAGCGTCTGCACAGTCAGAGTATTGAGCAGCGTAGATTTTTTTAGGTGAAGTGAAGGCAAGGGCGTGGCTAAGGTCAAGCGCATCACCAACAGCTTTTTCGTGTAATTGTGGAATTTCGATAATTCCAAGCTCTTGTGCAATTCCTTGGTTAACAAGTGCGAAAGCGTAAGATGAACCCACGGCACCGTCACCAACAAGGATCACTTTTTTGTGTTGTTTAGTTGAAGTCATTATCTAAACATCTCCTTCATTTTTTTTAGGGGAATCCCCAGACACTTTCATTCTATCACTTTTAAAAAGCTTTGTCACGAATATTCTATTCGGTTATTGATGTAAACGTTTTAGTAGTTTCAGAAGCCTGAAATAAAGGACATTTTATGGTATAATATATCTAATTACTAATAGTGAAATGAGGCATTTATTAATGCAGGATAAAAATTTAGTGAATGTCAATCTGACAAAGGAGATGAAGACCAGCTTTATCGATTATGCCATGAGTGTTATCGTAGCGCGTGCTCTTCCTGATGTTCGAGATGGCTTGAAGCCTGTTCACCGCCGTATTCTTTACGGAATGAACGAATTAGGTGTTACTCCAGACAAACCTCATAAAAAATCAGCCCGTATTACAGGGGATGTTATGGGTAAATACCACCCACACGGAGATTCCTCTATTTATGAAGCCATGGTTCGTATGGCTCAATGGTGGAGCTACCGTTACATGCTTGTGGATGGGCATGGAAACTTTGGTTCTATGGATGGAGACGGTGCTGCCGCGCAGCGTTACACTGAGGCACGTATGAGCAAGATTGCTCTGGAAATGCTTCGTGATATCAATAAAAACACAGTTGATTTCGTAGACAACTACGATGCCAACGAACGTGAACCCTTGGTCTTGCCAGCTCGTTTTCCAAACCTTTTGGTCAATGGGGCGACTGGTATCGCTGTTGGGATGGCTACCAACATTCCTCCTCACAACCTGGGTGAAACCATTGATGCTGTGAAGCTCGTCATGGACAATCCAGATGTGACGACTAAGGACTTGATGGAAGTCTTGCCTGGTCCAGATTTTCCAACTGGTGCTCTTGTCATGGGGAAATCAGGTATTCATAAGGCTTACGAAACTGGTAAAGGATCGATTGTTCTTCGTTCTCGTACAGAGATTGAAACCACTAAGACGGGTCGTGAGCGTATCGTTGTAACGGAATTCC
Source organism: Streptococcus oralis (assembly GCF_003943385.1). Lineage (GTDB taxonomy): Bacteria > Bacillota > Bacilli > Lactobacillales > Streptococcaceae > Streptococcus > Streptococcus oralis_CA. Next base: position 55,621 of record NZ_RJPI01000003.1, on the reverse strand, counting down.
CTTATATGGTTAATAAAACCAAGGTCCATGAGCATATTGTTCGCTTGGTTCAGGAAAAACGCCTTGAGGGCATTACAGCCGTACGTGATGAGTCCAACCGTGAAGGGGTTCGCTTTGTGATAGAGGTTAAACGCGACGCGTCTGCCAACGTTATCCTTAACAACCTCTTCAAGATGACCCAAATGCAAACCAACTTTGGTTTCAACATGCTGGCGATTCAGAACGGTGTACCGAAGATCTTGTCCCTTCGTCAAATTTTGGATGCTTACATCGAGCACCAAAAAGAAGTGGTTGTTCGCCGTACCCGTTTTGACAAGGAAAAGGCAGAGGCGCGTGCACACATTTTAGAAGGTCTTTTAATTGCACTAGACCATATCGACGAAGTGATTCGTATCATTCGTGCCAGTGAAACAGATGCGGAAGCGCAAGCTGAGTTGATGAGCAAGTTCAAGCTTTCTGAACGCCAAAGTCAGGCTATCCTTGATATGCGTCTCCGTCGTTTGACAGGATTGGAACGCGATAAGATTCAGTCTGAATATGATGAATTGATTGCCTTGATTGCAGATTTGGCTGATATTCTTGCTAAATCTGAGCGTGTAGCTCAAATCATCAAAGAGGAATTGGACGAGGTCAAACGCAAGTTTGGTGACAAGCGTCGTACGGAGTTGATGGTCGGAGAGGTCTTAACTCTTGAAGATGAAGATTTGATTGAAGAGTCGGATGTCTTGATTACTCTATCTAACAAGGGCTATATCAAACGTTTGGACCAAGGTGAATTTACTGCTCAAAAACGAGGTGGACGTGGCGTTCAAGGTACTGGAGTTAAGGATGATGACTTTGTGCGTGAATTGGTTTCAACCAGCACACATGATCATTTGCTCTTCTTTACCAATAAAGGACGAGTATACCGACTAAAAGGTTATGAAATCCCTGAATATGGTCGTACAGCCAAAGGATTGCCAGTTGTCAATCTTTTGAAGTTGGATGAAGGGGAAAGCATTCAGACCATCATCAACGTTGAGTCTGAACGTAGTGATGATGCTTATCTCTTCTTCACAACTCGTCACGGTATCGTGAAGAGAACCAGCGTCAAAGAATTTGCCAATATTCGTCAAAATGGACTTAAAGCCTTGAATCTCAAGGATGAGGACGAATTGATTAATGTTCTATTGACAGAAGAAGACACAGATATCATTATTGGTACCAAGTTTGGTTATTCTGTTCGCTTCAATCAATCAGCTGTTCGTGGCATGAGTCGTATCGCCACGGGTGTCCGAGGAGTTAATCTTCGTGAGGGTGACACAGTAGTTGGAGCCAGTGTTATTACCGACCAAGACGAAGTTCTTATCATCACTGAAAAAGGATATGGAAAACGTACCCTTGCTACTGAATACCCAACTAAAGGACGTGGTGGTAAAGGGATGAAAACAGCCAATGTTGCTGAGAAAAATGGTCCTCTTGCAGGTCTCCTCACTGTTAAAGGAGATGAAGACCTGATGATTATCACAGATACAGGTGTCATGATCCGTATAAATGTTGCCAATATTTCACAAACAGGACGCTCAACTATGGGAGTTAAGGTGATGCGTCTAGACCAGGATGCTAAGATTGTGACCTTCACAACGGTTGCCGCAGCAGAAAAAGAAGAAGTTGGGACTGAAATTGAAACAGAGAGTGAAGTATAATGTCTGAAAAAGATAGTAAAAAGAAAAAAAAGAAACGCAGTAACCTGCTGACCAATATCCTAGCAGTCTTTCTCATCCTCTTGTCCTTGGTCTTGATTTTTAATGCTCAAATTCGTGACATCTTTATGGTTTGGAATACCAATAAATACCAAGTCAGTCAGGTGACTAAGGAAAAGATTGAGGAAAATAAAGAGATAGAAGGAAATTTCGATTTTGATTCTGTCAAATCCATTTCATCGGAAGCGGTGTTAGCTGCCCAGTGGGATGCTCAGCAACTTCCAGTTATCGGAGGGATTGCCATTCCTGAAGTAGAGATTAATCTGCCTATTTTTAAAGGTTTGGATAATGTAAACTTGTTCTACGGAGCAGGAACCATGAAACCAGACCAAAAAATGGGGGAGAGCAACTATTCTCTAGCGAGTCACCATATCTTTACTGCTGAAAATGCCAGTCAAATGCTCTTCTCACCTTTAGTTAACGCTAAAGCGGGTATGAAAATTTACCTGACCGATAAGGATAAGGTTTATACTTATGAGATTACGGAAGTTAAACACGTTACTCCGGACCGAGTAGATGAAATCGAAGATCGTGATGGCGTAAAGGAGATTACTTTGGTTACCTGTGTGGACTATAATGCGACAGAGCGGATTATTGTTAAAGGTGATTTTAAAGAAGTTAAAGCTTATTCTGAAACATCTGATGATATCCTAAGCGCCTTTAATCAGCCGTATAAACAACGTTATTAACCTCAAAAACCAGTGAATTGTATTTTTCACTGGTTTTTGTCAAATAGAACCGTCGGTCAAAGGAGAATAATGCATGTTCGAATATCTTTGGATTGGAATGAAAACGTTGTGGAAAAATCCTGTCTTTAGTTTTACCATTTATTTATTGGCAGCTATTCTTTTACTAATCCTTTGGCATCGTTTTATAATTGTCCGTCGTAGTGGTGGAAACTTTTTCTCCCCATTTCATATCGCCAAAGGAAGGTTTTATATCCATAATGCCTATGTGTTTTCAAAGCGAATCATCCCTCTGAATGACATCAGAAGGATTGATGTCAAATGTGTTCAAAGTATCAAATTGAATGGGGCAAGGTATCATGTGTGTATTGAACAGAAAGACAGAAAGCCCCTATCGTTTTTCTGTGGCAAATCAAAACAGAATGGTCTCCTTGTGAAGAATCTAAAGAATGAAACTAAAAACTACCATATTAGAATTGTAATAGATGGATAAGTGTTTAGTTTAAGAAAGGAATGATCATGGATAAGCTACAAGAAGTCAGAGAAAATGAACAGTTAAGGGCCTTACTGATGACTGAATGTGATATTTATTTTTATGACAAGATAAGTGAAGTCCAGTTTTCCGGGAACAATGAGGAGTACTCTCTTGCCTGTAAGGCTTTTGCTCAAGACGGTAGTGGGGGAGAATATGTTTTTCTTGAAGATAACAGCATAGGCTTTATCGGAAGTGAGGGCCAAGTGAGGAGAGTAGCAGAAAGTCTGGATGACTTACTAACATTCCTACTTCACGCAGGTTGTATTTCGGATTTTAGTTGTCGGTATCTTTATCAGAACACAGGCTTATTGAAAGCATTTTGTAGGGGCTATGTGTCTAAAATACGAGAAAGCTATCAGGCTAAGCAGGAAGATTGGGATCAGATACGAGGAAATATGGCTCAAAAACTATTACTTGATTTCAATCCCCAAAAACTAGAAGAAGTAGCCATGGCATTTTATCAAGCGGCGACAAGGGAGCCTGTCTTTTCCTGTAAGTATATAGACGGTGAAGAAGAGTATACCTGCGATTCAGTCTTGTCGGACATTGTAGGCTTGTGGACGACAGAACTTGTAGGCATGAGTAGAGAAGAAATTGAAAACTATAAAATTTGATAATGTATGATGCTTGCAAGATAATCATTCAACTTTAATGATATCTTTTCAATGTGAAAGGAAACTGGTCAGTAGGTTGAAAGATTTATCGTAATAAACCGAAGGATGTCTAGTATAAGAGAGGATAGATAATGAATCAGTTAAGAGAAAAGTCTTTAGTTACGCTCAAAGAAGACATAACAAGTAGTTTTCCATTTGACAAGGATCTTCCTATGATATTCTTGGGAGAAATTGCCAATATGACTGAACACGGAATCTTCATAGGAAAATCGGGGAAATCTTATTTTGGATATCATATTTCACATTTTAGAGAACTAAGTGAAGATGAGATATAGGACTTTCGCAGTAGGAAAAATAGATGAGGAGTTGACAATGAATAATCAGATTGACTTGGTACTTCCAAACCTATACGCAGAATTCTTGAGTAAAATCGACAAAGCAGGAGAGTTGATAATAGAGAATACAGGCATCACCTTATACTCAAGACTAGATTTGCTAGAAAGAAACTCCACCTACCAAATAGAAGAGTGGGAACCTGATTTTTTCCTGATTGGGCAAGATGGGGATGTCGCTTTTTTTATAAAGAAAGATTCTGACGACACTATTTATATGAATGATTTGGGGGCATTAGGTTCACTGGAAATGAAACCCATATCTTTGAATATTTTCGAGTTTGTGCAACAAGCAAGTGAACATTATGATGATATCTTCTAATCATTGCAAGTGTTGTTATTTTATCGTACGCGTGTGTGGAAGACATTTTTATGAAATCATTTGAACATTTTGATTAATGTTAATAAATTTTTAGTAAATGATAATGATTTGGAGAGTGAACAATGAATTTTGATGAGAGTTTACAGCAATACACTTATGAGCATGAGGGAGTGACCTTTGTTTGGGACGAAGAGCCTGATTGTGACTTTATAGATAAAGTTGAACTGTTATCAAAAAATTATCAGGAAAATCTCAATAGAATTATCAACTTTATGCTAGCTGATCTTAAGGAAATGTATGGAGCAGTCAGCGAGGAAGATGTGAAGAACAAGCTGGGGAAACCTATCATTGACTACAATCAAGGAACAGTTAGTTATTGTGAGCAAACCTTCGATGACTGGCACCTATTTGAGTTTGAATTTTTGGATGATCAATTTGAAACATTGGAATGTTTTTCTGTTAATGGGTAAAGGAGAGATTTATGGAATTCCCCAATGCCTTGATTTTCTTTGTAGAAAACGTATACAAGAAAGGCTTTTCAAAATGCGTGCTTTATGTTATAATATTCACAAATAAAAGTTTTAGGAGTTTTTTATGGTCTCTTCAGAATTTATTTCAAAGATTGAATTTGCTTGTAAGAAGAAAGAAAGTCTTTATAGTCAAAGTAAATTCAAATATGCGATTCGTTCTATGTTTGCAGGTGCCTTTCTAACATTTAGTACGGCTGCGGGTGCAGTTGGAGCTGACTTGATTAATAAAATAGCGCCAGGTAGCGGACGTTTCCTCTTCCCATTTGTTTTTGCTTGGGGATTGGCCTACATTGTTTTCTTGAATGCTGAGTTGGTAACTTCAAACATGATGTTCTTAACTGCGGGTAGTTTTTTGAAGAAAATTTCTTGGAGAAAAACGGCTGAGATTTTACTTTACTGTACCTTATTCAACATTATCGGAGCTTTGATAGCAGGTTGGAGCTTTGCCCACTCAGCAGCCTATGCAAATCTGACTCATGATAGTTTTATCTCTGGAGTTGTAGAGATGAAGTTAGGCCGTTCCAATGAGCTAGTCTTGCTTGAAGGTATTTTAGCCAATATTTTTGTAAATATTGCCATTCTTTCATTTGTTTTGGTGAAAGACGGTGGCGCCAAACTTTGGCTTGTCTTATCAGCGATTTACATGTTTGTATTCTTAACAAACGAACACATTGCTGCGAACTTTGCTTCTTTTGCGATTGTTAAGTTCAGTGTTGCTGCAGATTCTATTGCTAACTTTGACATTCCTAATATTCTTCGTCACTGGGGTGTAACCTTTGTCGGGAACTTTATCGGAGGAGGTCTCTTGATGGGCTTACCATACGCCTTCCTCAATAAAAACGAAGATACTTATGTAGATTAAAGAAATGAGCACGAATCAATCGTGCTTTTTTGTTTGAGATGTAAGACTAGTCATAGTTGTTCCTTATATCAAAATATAGAAAAACTGTATTGGAAAAGACTGGTACAAGATGATACAATATCCGTAATGAAGCTATTTGGAGGTCGTAAAATGACTCGTGAATTTAAATTTGAAACCCTACAATTACATGCTGGGCAAGTAGTTGATCCAGCGACTAAATCTCGTGCAGTACCGATTTATCAAACAACATCCTTCGTTTTTGATGACACGCAGGAAGGTGCAGATCTGTTTGCCTTGAGAAAACCAGGGAACATTTATACTCGTATTACCAACCCTACAACAGCGGCATTTGAAGAAAGAATAGCTGCTCTTGAAGGTGGTGTTGGAGCCCTAGCGACAGCATCAGGTATGGCAGCAGTGACTTATACGATTTTGGCGCTTGCTCACGCAGGTGACCATGTGGTGGCTGCGTCAACTATTTACGGTGGGACCTTCAACCTCTTGAAGGAAACCCTTCCTCGTTATGGGATTACAACCACATTTGTAGATGTGGATAACTTGGAGGAAGTGGAAGCAGCAATCGGTGACAATACCAAACTTGTCTTGATTGAAACCTTAGGGAATCCCTTGATTAACATTCCTGACTTGGAAAAATTGGCTGATATTGCGCATAAACATCAGATTCCTCTCGTTTCGGACAACACCTTTGCCACACCATATTTGATTAACGTCTTCTCTCACGGTGTAGATATTGCCATTCACTCAGCAACTAAGTTTATCGGTGGGCATGGTACGACTATTGGTGGAGTGATTGTCGATAGTGGTCGTTTTGACTGGGAGGCTTCAGGGAAGTTCCCTCAATTTGTTGAGGAAGACCCAAGCTACCATAACTTGAGCTATACTCGTGATGTGGGTGCGGCAGCCTTTATTATCGCTGTTCGTGTTCAATTGCTTCGTGATACAGGCGCAGCCTTGTCGCCATTTAATGCCTTTCTCTTGCTCCAAGGACTTGAAACTCTTTCACTTCGTGTGGAACGTCACGTGCAAAATGCAGAGAAAATTGTTGATTTCCTTGTAAATCATCCTAAGGTAGAGAAGGTAAATTATCCAAAACTAGCTGACAGTCCATATCATGCCTTGGCTGAGAAATATTTGCCAAAAGGTGTGGGTTCAATCTTTACCTTCCATGTTAAAGGCGGAGAGGCAGAAGCTCGCAAGGTGATTGATAATCTGGAAATCTTCTCTGACCTTGCAAACGTTGCAGATGCCAAGTCCCTCGTGGTCCATCCAGCCACAACAACTCATGGACAGTTATCTGAAAAGGACCTAGAATCTGCAGGTATCACACCAAACCAAATCCGCTTGTCTATTGGTCTTGAAAATGTAGATGATTTGATTGAAGACTTGCGCTTAGCCTTGGAAAAAGTATAAAGTAAGACAGATAAACAGTGGGTTTCGACTCACTGTTTTTGATTTTCCTTTAAGCATGTTATAATGGTTACAGAAGTCTAGAAAGAGGAAAGATATGAACGAAATCAAATGCCCAAACTGTGGGGAAGTCTTTACAGTAAATGAGAGTCAGTATGCCGAACTCTTGTCCCAAGTGAGAACGGCAGAGTTTGATAAGGAATTACACGATCGCATGAAGCAGGAGCTTGCCCTAGCTGAGCAAAAGGCTATGAATGAGCAACAGTCTAAACTTGCTCAAAAAGACCAAGAAATTGCTCAATTACAGAGTCAAATCCAAAACTTTGATACAGAGAAAGAGCTAGCTAAAAAAGAGGTTGAACAGACAAGTCATGAGGCTTTATTGGCTAAAGACAAGGAAGTACAGGTCTTGGAAAACCAACTGGCTACCTTGCGTTTGGAGCATGAAAATCAACTGCAAAAGACCCTTTCTGACCTAGAAAAAGAACGAGATCAAGTTAAAAATCAGCTCCTCTTGCAAGAAAAGGAAAATGAGTTGTCTTTGGCTTCTGTTAAGCAGAATTACGAAGCCCAGCTCAAGGCTGCTAGTGAACAAGTTGAATTTTACAAGAATTTCAAAGCCCAACAATCTACAAAAGCTATCGGGGAGAGTCTGGAACAGTATGCAGAAAGTGAGTTTAACAAGGTTCGTAGTTTTGCCTTTCCAAATGCCTACTTTGAGAAGGATAACAAGGTTTCTGCGCGTGGGTCTAAGGGGGATTTTATCTTCCGTGAATGTGATGAAAATGGAGTGGAAATTATTTCCATCATGTTTGAAATGAAAAACGAAGCGGATGGGACGGAGAAGAAGCATAAGAATTCCGATTTTTACAAAGAATTAGACAAGGACCGTTATGAAAAGAACTGTGAATATGCCGTGTTGGTGACCATGCTTGAGGCAGATAACGACTACTTTAACACAGGGATTGTTGACGTCAGTCATGAGTATGAAAAGATGTATGTTGTCCGTCCTCAGTTCTTTATTCAGTTGATTGGGCTCTTGCGTAATGCGGCGCTTAATTCTCTCAAATACAAGCAAGAGTTGGCCTTGGTTCGCGAACAAAATATTGACATTACGCATTTTGAAGAAGACTTGGATGCCTTCAAAGTAGCTTTTGCCAAAAACTACAACTCAGCTTCGACCAACTTTGGCAAAGCCATCGATGAAATTGATAAAGCAATTAAGCGTATGGAAGAAGTCAAGAAATTCCTGACCACATCTGAAAACCAACTCCGCTTAGCTAACAATAAGCTGGAAGACATTTCAGTTAAAAAATTGACCCGCAAAAATCCAACTATGAAAGCGAAGTTTGAAGCGCTGAAGGGGGAGTAAGAAAGCAAAAATGAACGGTATTATTAACTTAAAAAAAGAAGCGGGGATGACCTCGCACGATGCGGTCTTTAAACTGCGTAAGATTTTAGGAACCAAGAAAATTGGTCATGGTGGGACGCTGGATCCGGATGTGGTGGGTGTTTTGCCGATTGCGGTTGGCAAGGCGACTCGCATGGTCGAGTTTATGCAGGATGAGGGTAAGGTTTATGAGGGAGAAATCACTCTGGGCTATTCAACGATAACCGAGGATGCTAGTGGGGAAGTGGTCGCAGAGACCCCTGTTTTGTCGCCCTTGGATGAAAAGCTTATCGATGAAACGATTGCGAGCTTTACTGGGCCTATTACCCAGATTCCTCCCATGTATTCGGCTGTCAAGGTCAATGGCCGCAAGCTATATGAGTATGCGCGTGCTGGTCAGGAAGTAGAGCGTCCAAAACGTGAGGTAACTATTTATAGCTTTGAGCGGACAAGTCCGATTTCTTATGAGGGCGAACTTGCACGATTCACTTTTCGTGTGAAATGCAGTAAGGGAACTTACATCCGTACCTTGTCTGTTGACTTGGGAGAGAAGCTTGGTTATGCGGCTCATATGTCTCACCTAACACGTACTAGTGCAGCCGGTTTGCAGTTAGAAGATGCCTTGACCTTGGAAGAAATTGCTGAAAAAGTGGAGGCTGATCAACTGGACTTTCTCCATCCTCTAGAAATTGGAACAGGGGACCTTGTTAAAGTTTTCCTAACTCAAGAACAGGCTACAGAAGTACGCTTTGGTCGTTTTATCGAGCTAGAACAGTTGGATAAGGAATTGGCTGCCTTTGAGGGAGAAAAATTGCTAGCCATTCTTGAAAAACGGGATGAACTTTACAAACCAAGGAAGGTTTTTATCTAGTCTAACTGAGATGTAGGGATTTGAATTGTTACCCATAATCTATCCAAAATCAGACTATAAATTTTGCTAGAAATGTGATAGAATAGACGACGGATAAAAGAACGGAGGATAGCATGCAAAATAGACCAATCATTATCGGAGTGACAGGTGGTTCTGGTGGAGGAAAAACAAGTGTTTCAAGAGCCATTTTATCGCACTTTCCTGATGAAAAGATTTCCATGATTGAGCATGATTCATACTACAAGGATCAGTCTCACTTGACCTTTGAAGAGCGTGTCAAAACCAACTACGACCATCCATTTGCCTTTGATACAGACTTGATGATCGAGCAGATTAAGGAATTGTTGGCAGGGCGCCCAGTGGATATCCCGACTTATGACTATACAGCGCATACACGGAGTAGCAAGACCTATCGTCAGGAGCCTCAGGATGTCTTTATCGTTGAGGGGATTCTGGTCTTGGAGGACAAGCGTCTGCGCGATTTGATGGATATCAAGATTTTTGTGGATACAGATGATGATGTACGCATTATTCGTCGGATTAAGCGTGATATGGAGGAGCGTGGCCGTAGTCTAGATAGCGTTATTGATCAGTATTTGGGTGTGGTCAAACCCATGTACCACCAGTTCATTGAGCCGACCAAGCGGTATGCGGATATCGTCATTCCTGAGGGAGTCAGCAATACAGTTGCTATCGACCTTTTGACCACTAAGATTGCAAAGATTTTGGAAGAAGCTCGTAACAGCAAATAATGAGATGAGGAGGCATGACCTCCTTTTTCTATTTTTCCTTTAGTTTCAGTAGGAAAAAGGTGATTTTTAAGCATGTTTTTGGTATAATAATACCCATGGAAAAGCAAGAAAATGAATAGTAGGTGGAGATGGAAAAATATTTATCGGTAACAACTTTGACCAAGTATCTGAAAATGAAATTCGATAAAGACCCTTACTTGGAACGGGTCTATTTAACTGGTCAAGTTTCCAACTTTCGTAAACGTCCTACTCACCAATATTTCTCCCTAAAAGATGACCGAGCAGTCATTCAAGCGACCATCTGGTCAGGGATTTATCAGAAATTAGGCTTCGACCTCGAAGAAGGAATGAAGATCAATGTGATTGGGCGAGTTCAGGTTTATGAACCCAGTGGGAGCTACTCCATCATCATTGAAAAAGCTGAACCTGATGGGGTTGGGGCGCTTGCGATTCAGTTTGAACAACTCAAGAAAAAATTGACGGAAGAAGGTCTGTTTCAAGAACGCTTCAAGCAACCTCTTCCCCAGTTTGCTAAGCGAATTGGTGTGGTGACCAGTCGTAGTGGAGCTGTTATTCGAGATATTATCACGACCGTCAGCAGACGTTTTCCTGGTGTCGATATTCTTCTCTATCCGACCAAGGTTCAAGGTGAAGGGGCTGCGGAGGAAATTGCTCGAAATATTGCGCGTGCCAATCAACGTGAGGACCTAGATGTTATTATCATTGGTCGTGGTGGGGGTTCCATCGAGGATCTCTGGGCTTTTAACGAAGAGATCGTGGTACGAGCTATTTTTGAATCTCGTTTGCCCATCATCTCTAGTGTTGGGCATGAGACAGATGTGACCTTGGCGGATTTTGTGGCAGATAGACGGGCTGCAACACCAACAGCTGCAGCTGAACTGGCAACACCTGTAACCAAGTTGGATCTATTAGCTCATTTGCAAAATCAGGAAAAACGGATGGCAACAGCAGTTCAGAATGTCCTGTCAAGGAAAAAAGAAGCTCTGAAAAAATGCAGTCAGTCTGTTATCTTTAGACAACCAGAGCGCTTGTATGACGGCTATTTGCAACGCTTGGATCAATTGCAACTGCGCTTAAAACAAAGTTTGCGAACACGAATTTCTGATAACAACCAATTATTCCAAGCAAGGACGCATCAACTAGTCCAATTATCGCCTGTTACCAAAATCCAGCGTTATCAAGATCGTCTAGGTCAGTTGGACAAGCTTCTACGTAGCCAAATGGCGTTGGTTTATGATGCCAAGGTTGCTGAAGTCAAGAGACTTTCAGAAGCCTTGTTGATGTTGGATACCAGTCGAATCGTGGCGCGTGGTTATGCTATTGTCAAAAAAGAAGAGTCCGTTGTAGATTCGGTTGAGATGTTGAAGGAAAAAGACCAAGTAACGCTTTTGATGCGAGATGGTCAAGTAGAATTAGAGGTTAAAGATGTCAAAACAAAAGAAATTTGAGGAAAATCTAGCAGAACTGGAGACCATTGTTCAAAGTTTAGAAAATGGTGAAATTGCTTTGGAAGATGCGATTGCGGCCTTTCAAAAGGGCATGGTCTTGTCAAAAGAGCTCCAAGCGACGCTAGACAAGGCTGAAAAGACCTTGGTCAAGGTTATGCAAGAAGACGGAACAGAAAGTGATTTTGAATGAAGAAGCAAGAAAAATTAGCTCTTGTTGAGTCGGCCTTGGAAGACTTTTATGGAGACCAGCAGTTTGCCTCTAGTTTACGAGAGTCTGTTCTCTATTCCATTCATGCTGGTGGCAAGCGTATTCGACCTTTTCTCTTGCTAGAAGTTTTGGAAGCCTTAAAAGTTGCCATCAAACCCGCTCATGCCCAGGTAGCTGCGGCCTTGGAAATGATTCATACAGGGAGCTTGATTCACGATGACCTTCCTGCTATGGATGATGACGATTATCGTCGAGGGCGCTTGACAAATCACAAGAAATTTGGTGAAGCAATGGCGATTTTAGCAGGAGACGCCTTGTTCCTAGATCCTTACGCCTTAATAGCGAAGGCAGATTTACCAAGTCAGATCAAGGTGGATTTGATTGCCAACTTATCCCTTGCTTCAGGAAGTCTGGGAATGGTTGCAGGGCAGGTTTTAGATATGGAAGGCGAACACCAGCACTTGTCCTTGGAAAAACTTCAGACCATTCATGCTAATAAGACTGGAAAATTGCTATCTTATCCCTTTCAAGCAGCTGCTATCATAGCTGAATTAGCACCTGAAATCCAAGCAAAACTGGAAACTGTGGGTGAATTGATTGGACTGGCCTTTCAAGTTCGAGATGATGTGCTGGATGTAACAGCTAGTTTTGAGGAAATCGGCAAGACACCACAAAAGGACTTGCAGGCAGAAAAGTCAACCTATCCAGCCTTGTTGGGCTTGGAAGAGGCCAAGGCCTTTTGTAACCAAACTCTGGATCAAGCTAATGAAAAATTGGAAGAAATCGCCCAGCAAGTCAGCTTTGAAACAGAGCCGATTGTAAGTGTAGTAGAAAGTTTGAGAATCAATGGCTAAGGAAAGAGTGGATGTACTAGCTTATAAACAGGGGTTGTTTGAAACACGTGAACAGGCCAAACGCGGTGTCATGGCTGGACTTGTCGTAGCAGTCCTTAATGGAGAACGCTTTGACAAACCAGGAGAAAAAATCCCAGATGACACCGAGCTAAAACTCAAGGGTGAAAAACTCAAGTATGTCAGCCGTGGTGGTTTGAAACTGGAAAAGGCCTTGCAAGTCTTTGATTTGTCAGTGGATGGGGAAACAACGATTGATATTGGGGCCTCTACTGGTGGTTTTACCGATGTCATGCTGCAGAATGGTGCCGAGCTTGTCTATGCGGTGGATGTTGGTACCAATCAGTTAGCTTGGAAATTGCGTCAAGATCCACGGGTTGTCAGCATGGAGCAGTTTAATTTTCGTTATGCTGAAAAGACTGATTTTGAGCAGGAACCGAGCTTTGCCAGTATTGATGTGAGTTTCATTTCCCTGAGTCTGATTTTGCCTGCCTTGCACCGTGTCTTGGCAGATCAAGGGCAGGTGGTAGCACTTGTCAAGCCCCAGTTTGAAGCAGGTCGTGAGCAAATCGGGAAGAATGGAATCATTCGCGATGCCAAGGTTCATCAACATGTCCTTGAATCTGTCACTGCCATGGCAGTTGATCAAGGTTTTTCAGTGCTTGGATTAGACTATTCACCAATCCAAGGTGGACATGGAAACATTGAATTTCTGGCATATTTGAAAAAGGAAGAGGGAGCAAGTAACCAAGTTGCCCCTGAAATAGAAAAAGTTGTAGAGAGAGCACATAGAGAATTTAAAGATGAATAAAAAAGAAAGACTTGAAAAAATTAGAAGATTTGTAACAGATTACCAAATCGGAACACAGGAAGAAATCGTTGAGCACTTAAAGAAAGCAGGTATCTCTGCCACTCAAGCGACGGTGTCACGAGATATTAAGGAACTGGGCATCGTAAAAATTCCCTTGAAGAACAACACTTATATCTATGAATTGCCAAAATCAATAGTGAAGAGTTTGCAGTTGGCTGAGAATAATATAGTAGGTTCTGAGCGCATGGGCAATATGATCAATCTTGATGTCATTCCTGGTAATACTGCATTTGTCAAAGGACAGCTAGTCGACGCCTTTTCTGATAAGATTTTCAACTGTCTGGCAGATGACAACTCGATTTTAATTATCTTGAGAAATGAAGAAGATGCCAAGGAAATGTTTGAACAAGTAAAAAATTGGTAGGTTTATATGTTACTTGAAATTTCGATTAAAAATTTTGCCATTATAGAGGCGATTTCGCTCAATTTTGAAAAAGGCATGACAGTCTTAACTGGTGAAACAGGTGCTGGTAAATCAATTATCATCGATGCCATGAACATGATGCTAGGAGCTAGAGCGGCTACGGATGTCATTCGTCATGGTGCTCCCAAGGCTGAGATTGAAGGTCTTTTCTCTGTTGAGAATAGTCGTTCTTTACAAGAACTCTTTGAGGAACAAGGCTTGGAATTGGGGGATGAGATTATCATCCGTCGGGAAATTCTTCAAAATGGGCGCAGTGTTAGTCGCGTGAATGGCCAGATGGTCAATCTTTCTGTCTTGCGTGCAATTGGCCAGCATCTTGTCGATATTCATGGTCAACATGACCAAGAAGAGTTAATGCGTCCGCAACTTCATATCCAGATGCTGGATGAATTTGGTGATGCAGCATTTTTGGAGCTTAAACAAGCCTATCAGACAAACTTTGACACCTATCGCAAAATGCGCAAGCAGGTTCTTGAAGTCAAGAAAAACCAGCAGGAACACAAGTCTCGCATTGAGATGTTGGAATTTCAAATGGCAGAGATTGAGGCTGCAAACTTGCAGGCTGGTGAAGACTTAGCTCTCAACCAAGAACGTGATAAACTTCTCAACCATAAAAATATTGCAGATACCCTAACCAATGCCTATAGTATGTTGGACAATGAGGAATTCTCCAGTCTTGCTAATGTCCGTTCAGCAATGAATGACATGGAAAGTGTCGAAGAATACGACCCTGAATACCGTGAAATTTCAAGTTCTCTATCAGAAACATACTATGTTTTAGAAGATATTACAAAGCGTTTAGAAGATATTATTGAGGATTTGGATTTTGATGGCAATCGCCTCATGCAGGTTGAGAATCGCTTAGACCTTCTGAATACTATTACCCGCAAGTACGGTGGGACTGTGGACGATGTTTTGCTTTACTTCGCCAAGATTACGGATGAGTACAATCTCTTGACGGGTAATAACCTTTCTTCCGAAGACATGGAAGCAGAGCTCAAGAAATTGGAAGTTAATCTTGTTGATTTGGCAGGTCAGCTTGCATCTGCTCGTCATAACTTAGCCCAGCAGCTTGAGGCAGAGATTAAACAAGAACTTCAGGACCTCTATATGGAGAAGGCACAGTTCCAGGTTCGCTTCAGCAAGGGCAAATTCAGTCGGGAGGGGAATGAAATGGTCGAGTTTTACATTTCCACCAATCCTGGTGAAGACTTTAAACCCTTGGTCAAAGTTGCATCTGGTGGGGAATTGTCTCGTCTCATGCTTGCTATCAAATCTGCCTTTTCTCGTAAGGAAGGCAAGACCAGTATTGTCTTTGATGAGGTGGATACGGGAGTTTCAGGTCGTGTGGCCCAAGCCATTGCTCAAAAGATTCATAAGATTGGTCAGCATGGTCAGGTTTTAGCTATTTCTCACTTACCACAAGTAATTGCCATCGCAGATTATCAATTCTTCATTGAAAAGATTAGTGACCAACATTCTACGGTGTCGACGGTTCGTCTCTTGACTTTAGAAGAGCGAGTAGAGGAAGTAGCTAAAATGTTGGCTGGGGAGAATGTAACAGAAGCTGCCCTTACCCAAGCCAGAGAATTATTGCAAACGAGGGAGAAATAAATGACAGACTATTATGTAATTGGAGATGTTCACGGGAAAGCAGGTATGCTAGAAGATCTGCTCAAAACCTGGGATGGTCAAACTCAGTTGCTCTTTCTAGGGGATTTGATTGACCGAGGTGAAGACAGTCGCCGTGTTCTAGAAATGGTAAAAGACTTGGTTGACAATCATGGAGCGATCTGTCTATCAGGAAACCACGAGTATATGTTTTTGACTTGGCTTGATGACCCAGAAGAAAGCTATGACCATTATCGTCGCAATGGTGGTGATACAACCATTAACTCTATTTTAGGTCGTCCCTTGGATGCACCAGTTGATGGCGTAGAAGATGCCAAACGGGTTGCGACAGAAGCAGCAGACTTGGTCGAATTTATTCGTCAAATGCCATTTGTGGTAGAGACAGACAAGTATATCTTTGTTCATGCGGGTATTGACTTGACCTTGGAAGACTGGCATGAAACGACTGATTACAAGAAAGTCTGGCTCAGAAAACCATTCCACGAAGCTGAAAACCATACTGGGAAAACCATTGTCTTTGGGCATACACCAGTCTATGGTTTGCTGAAGCAAGACCGAGGTACTGCTGAGCTTTGGATAACAGAAGATGGCAAGATTGGCATGGATGGAGGAGCTGTCTATGGTGGTGTCCTTCATGGGATTGTCTTTACTGACCAAGGAATGACAGAACACCACTTTATCGAAAATGATGGTTTTGTTGCCGAAGATTAGTACTCCTAGCAGGGTATGGTCTTGTCAAAATGTTAAAAACAATTTATAATTAATAGATACCCTGAAAGGAAGAGCATCATGAACTTAGAAGAATTGAAACAACGACAGGAGAAGATCCGTAACTTCTCTATTATCGCACATATTGACCACGGAAAGTCAACGCTGGCAGACCGCATTTTGGAAAAGACGGAGACGGTTTCAAGTCGTGAAATGCAAGCCCAGCTTTTGGATAGTATGGATCTTGAGCGTGAACGTGGGATTACCATTAAACTCAATGCCATCGAGCTCAATTACACTGCTAAAGATGGGGAGACCTATATTTTCCACTTGATTGACACGCCAGGGCACGTGGACTTTACCTATGAAGTTTCGCGTTCGCTCGCTGCCTGTGAAGGTGCGATTTTGGTGGTCGATGCAGCCCAAGGGATTGAGGCGCAAACTCTTGCCAACGTTTATCTAGCCTTGGACAATGATTTGGAAATCTTGCCCGTCATTAACAAGATTGACCTACCAGCAGCCGATCCAGAGCGTGTGCGTACGGAGATTGAGGATGTCATCGGACTAGATGCCAGCGAAGCGGTCTTGGCTTCAGCCAAAGCTGGTATTGGTATTGAAGAGATTCTTGAGCAGATCGTTGAAAAAGTGCCAGCTCCTACTGGTGATGTAACGGCACCACTCAAGGCCTTGATTTTCGACTCGGTCTATGATGCTTACCGTGGGGTTATCCTTCAAGTGCGTGTCATGGATGGAGTTGTCAAACCTGGCGATAAGATTCAGCTCATGAGCAATGGAAAGACCTTTGATGTGACGGAAGTTGGTATTTTCACGCCAAAAGCAGTTGGTCGTGATTTCCTTGCGACTGGTGATGTTGGTTATATTGCGGCTTCCATCAAGACGGTTCAAGATACGCGTGTCGGTGATACAGTGACCCTAGCAAGCAATCCTGCAGCAGAACCGCTAGACGGCTACAAGCAAATGAACCCTATGGTCTTTGCAGGACTTTACCCAATCGAGTCAAACAAGTACAATGACCTTCGTGAAGCCCTAGAAAAATTGCAACTGAATGATGCTAGCTTGCAGTTTGAACCAGAAACATCTCAGGCGCTTGGATTTGGTTTCCGTTGTGGATTCCTTGGACTTCTCCATATGGATGTTATCCAAGAGCGTTTAGAGCGTGAGTTCAACATTGACCTCATCATGACAGCTCCGTCTGTTATTTATAAGGTTAACCAAACTGATGGTGAGTCTATGGATGTATCTAACCCCTCTGAATTTCCAGACCCAACTAAGATCGCGACCATTGAAGAACCGTATGTCAAGGCGCAAATCATGGTACCGCAGGAGTTTGTCGGAGCAGTGATGGAACTGGCTCAGCGCAAGCGTGGGGACTTTGTGACCATGGACTATATTGATGACAATCGTGTGAATGTTATTTATCAAATTCCGCTTGCTGAAATCGTCTTTGACTTTTTTGATAAACTCAAGTCTTCGACACGTGGTTATGCAAGCTTTGACTACGAATTGTCAGAGTACCGTCCATCTAAGCTAGTCAAAATGGATATCCTTCTCAATGGTGATAAGGTCGATGCACTCAGCTTTATCGTTCACAAGGACTTTGCCTACGAACGTGGAAAACTCATCGTTGATAAGCTTAAAAAAATCATCCCTCGTCAACAATTTGAAGTACCAATCCAAGCAGCTATTGGACACAAAATCGTGGCTCGTACTGATATCAAAGCCCTTCGTAAGAACGTACTTGCCAAGTGTTACGGAGGTGACGTTTCTCGTAAACGCAAACTCCTTGAAAAACAAAAAGCTGGTAAGAAACGCATGAAAGCTATCGGATCAGTAGAAGTCCCACAAGAAGCCTTCCTCAGCGTTTTGAGTATGGATGAAGAATAGAAAGTTGAAACAAAACTCTTGAAGATTTCTCAAGAGTTTTTTGTGTTTTTGATGAACCAAGTTATCACATACGAAAGTTGGATAAATACAAAAATCAGTTTATCATGTCTGCTTTTTTATTTTATTTTCGAATAGATAGATGAGTAGAAAAGAAGAAATGGAGTTGCTTATGAAGATTACAAACTATGAGATTTACAAATTAAGAAAAGCTGGGCTGACCAATCAACAGATTCTAACTGTTCTTGAATATGACGAGACTGTAGATCAGGAGCTCTTGCTAGGTGACATTGCGGAAATATCTGGTTGCAGAAATCCCGCTGTCTTTATGGAACGCTATTTCCAGATAGATGATGCGCAGTTGGAGAAGGAGTTTCAAAAATTTCCATCTTTCTCCATTTTAGACGACTGTTATCCTTGGGATTTGAGTGAGATTTACGATGCTCCAGCACTCTTGTTTTATAAGGGAAATCTAGACTTGTTGAAGTTTCCGAAGGTTGCTGTTGTAGGGAGCCGTTCATGTTCAAGTCAGGGAGCAAAGTCAGTTCAGAGAGTTATTCAAGGTTTGGAAAACGAGTTAATCGTGGTCAGTGGTTTGGCCAAAGGAGTTGATACAGCTGCCCATATGGCTGCACTCCAAAATGGTGGAAAAACGATTGCTGTGATTGGAACAGGATTGGATGTTTTCTATCCACGTGCCAATAAACGCTTGCAGGAGTACATTGGCAATGACCATCTGGTTCTCAGCGAATATGGACCTGGCGAGCAACCTCTGAAATTTCACTTTCCAGCTCGAAATCGTATCATTGCAGGACTGTGTCGTGGGGTTATTGTAGCAGAGGCAAGGATGCGTTCGGGCAGTCTCATCACCTGTGAGCGTGCAATGGAAGAAGGACGCGATGTTTTTGCCATTCCAGGGAACATTCTTGATGGCCATTCAGATGGCTGTCACCACTTGATCCAAGAGGGAGCAAAACTGGTCACCAGCGGTCAAGATGTGCTAGCTGAGTTTGAATTTTAAGGAGAAATTGTTCACTCGGATAAACTTTTCTTCCATACATAGGAGCTAAGTCTTGACAGGTCTTTAAAAATGGTTTACACTTTATAAAGTTTATTACTTTGAAAAGGTGTGATAGTGTGGCTACGGCAACAAAGAAGAAAAAATCAACAGTTAAGAAAAATCTAGTCATCGTGGAGTCGCCTGCCAAGGCGAAAACGATTGAAAAATATCTAGGCAGAAATTACAAGGTTTTAGCCAGTGTCGGACATATCCGTGATTTGAAAAAATCCAGTATGTCAGTCGACATTGAAAATAACTATGAACCGCAGTATATCAATATCCGAGGAAAAGGTCCTCTCATCAATGACCTGAAAAAAGAAGCTAAGAAAGCTAATAAAGTCTTTCTGGCGAGTGACCCGGACCGTGAAGGAGAAGCAATTTCCTGGCATTTGGCTCATATCCTTGATCTGGATGAGAATGATGCCAACCGTGTGGTCTTTAATGAAATCACCAAGGACGCAGTAAAAAATGCCTTTAAAGAACCTCGCAAGATTGATATGGACTTGGTCGACGCCCAACAAGCTCGTCGTGTCTTGGACCGTTTGGTAGGCTATTCGATTTCGCCAATTTTGTGGAAAAAGGTTAAGAAGGGCTTATCAGCAGGGCGCGTGCAGTCGGTTGCCCTTAAGCTCATCATTGACCGTGAAAATGAAATCAATGCCTTTCAACCTGAAGAATACTGGACAATTGATGGTGTCTTTAAGAAGGGTACCAAGCAATTTCAGGCTTCTTTCTATGGTATGAATGGCAAAAAGATGAAATTGACCACCAACGAAGAAGTCAAAGAAGTCTTGTCCCACCTAACGAGCAAAGATTTTACAGTAGATCAGGTAGATAAGAAAGAGCGCAAACGCAATGCGCCCCTACCTTATACGACTTCAACCATGCAGATGGATGCGGCTAACAAAATCAATTTCCGTACTCGAAAGACCATGATGGTGGCTCAACAGCTCTATGAAGGGATCAATATCGGATCGGGTGTGCAAGGTTTGATTACCTATATGCGTACAGACTCGACTCGTATCAGTCCAGTAGCTCAGAATGAAGCTGCAAGCTACATTAACGACCGTTTTGGTAGCAAGTATTCCAAGCATGGTAGCAAGGTCAAGAACGCCTCAGGCGCTCAAGATGCCCACGAAGCTATTCGTCCATCTAGTGTCTTTAATACACCAGAAAGCATCGCTAAGTACTTGGATAAAGACCAGCTCAAGCTCTATACCCTTATCTGGAACCGTTTTGTGGCCAGCCAGATGACGGGAGCTATCTTTGATACCATGGCTGTTAAATTGTCTCAAAATGGGGTCCAATTTGCTGCCAATGGTAGTCAGGTTAAGTTTGATGGTTATCTTGCTATTTATAATGATTCTGACAAGAACAAGATGTTACCAGACATGGCTGTTGGAGATGTGGTCAAGCAAGTCAATAGCAAGCCAGAACAACATTTCACCCAACCACCTGCTCGCTATTCAGAAGCGACTCTTATCAAGACCTTGGAAGAAAATGGAGTTGGACGTCCGTCAACCTATGCTCCGACCATTGAAACCATCCAAAAACGCTACTACGTTCGTCTGGCAGCCAAACGTTTTGAACCGACAGAACTGGGAGAAATTGTTAACAAACTCATCGTTGAATACTTCCCAGATATCGTAAACGTGACCTTCACAGCTGAGATGGAAGGAAAACTGGATGATGTCGAGGTTGGAAAAGAGCAGTGGCAACGTGTTATTGACGCCTTTTACAAACCATTCTCTAAAGAAGTAGCCAAGGCTGAATCCGAAATGGAAAAAATCCAGATCAAGGATGAGCCAGCTGGATTTGACTGTGAGGTTTGTGGTAGTCCGATGGTGGTTAAGCTCGGTCGTTTTGGTAAATTCTATGCTTGTAGCAATTTCCCAGACTGCCGTCACACACAAGCAATTGTCAAAGAGATTGGTGTCGAGTGTCCAAGCTGTCATCAAGGACAAATCATCGAACGCAAAACCAAGCGCAATCGTATCTTCTATGGTTGCAATCGCTATCCAGAATGTGAGTTTACTGCCTGGGACAAACCGATTGGCCGTGACTGTCCAAAATGCGGACACTTCCTTGTGGAGAAAAAAGTCCGTGGTGGTGGCAAGCAGGTTGTATGTAGTAATGGCGACTACGAAGAGGAAAAGATTAAATAAAATGAAGAGTCCTGAAAATGAATTTCAGGCTCTTTTTACTTGAAGCTTGACAAATTTCCCCTTTGTGTGCGAAACTAGAGGAAGAGTAATTTATCTAGGAGAAGTTATGCGCATTATTTATTTCTGTATTGGTTTTATTTCTTTGGCTCTAGCTCTTGTAGGTGTTGTCCTGCCGCTCTTACCAACAACTCCCTTTCTTTTGCTGTCTATCGCTTGCTTTTCAAAATCTTCTAAGCGTTTTGAAGACTGGCTTTATCACACCAAGCTCTATCAGACTTATGTAGCGGACTTTCGGGAAACCAAGTCAATCGCGCGAGAACGAAAGAAAAAAATCATCGTATCTATCTATATCTTGATGGGGATTTCTATTTATTTTGCCCCTCTTTTACCAGTCAAAATCGGTCTGGGAGCCTTGACTGTCTTTATCACCTACTATCTCTTTAAAGTCATTCCTGATAAGGATTAGTTTTTGAAATTTGATATTTCCTTTGATAAAATTGAAAGCATATTCAAATAATATGATATAATAAATTTAAAGAAAATATCAAGGAGAATCAAATGATTTACGAATTTTGTGCTGAAAATGTGACCTTGCTTGAAAAAGCGATGCAGGCTGGAGCTCGTCGAATCGAACTTTGTGACAATCTAGCAGTTGGTGGGACAACACCAAGCTATGGAGTGACTAAGGCAGCTGTTGAACTGGCAGCTAACTACGACACCACCATCATGACTATGATTCGTCCCCGCGGTGGCGACTTTGTCTATACTGATCTTGAAATAGCGATTATGCTAGAAGACATTCGTTTGACTGCGCAGGCTGGAAGTCAAGGGGTCGTTTTTGGGACATTAACTGCTGATAAGAAGTTAGATAAGCCTAATCTTGAGAAGTTGATTGCCGCATCTAAAGGAATGGAAATTGTCTTCCACATGGCCTTTGATGAATTGAGTGATGAAGACCAGTTGGAAGCCATTGACTGGCTCAGCCAAGCTGGTGTCACTCGCATCTTAACTCGAGCGGGTGTGTCTGGGGACTCGCTAGAAGAACGTTTTGCTCACTACCACAGAATTTTGGAACATGCAGCTGGTAAAATTGAAATCTTACCAGGTGGGGGAATTGACTTGGACAACCGTCAAATCTTTATCGACCAGCTAGGCGTGACACAATTACATGGGACTAAGGTTGTCTTTTAAAAAATAGAAAGGAACTGCTAGCTTTTGGTAGCAGTTTTCACTTATGTTTGAAATTTTTAAATCCTACCAGTTTAATCAAGAAAAAGCCCATGCCTATGGTTTTGTAGAAAATGGAGAGGTCTGGAACTATAGTTGCCAGATTTTGCAGGGTGAATTTTTCATGACAGTCTCTATCACACCTGATAATGTGAGCTTTCAGGTCTTTGATCAGGAAACGGGTGACCTCTATCCTCAAGTACACATGGAAAGTATGCGGGGACGTTTTGTCGGAAGTGTCCGTGAGGCTTGTTTGGAGATTCTCTACCAGATTCGGAAGGTTTGTTTTGATGCACAGGATTTTATCTGTCCTCAGACTAAGCGTATCATGGCTCAAGTTCAGGAAAAGTATGGTAATCAGTTGGAGTATCTGTGGGAAAAATCACCTGATACAGCTGTATTGCGTCATGAAGGCAATCAAAAGTGGTATGCTGTTTTGATGAGAATTCCATGGGATAAGTTAGATAAGGGGAGAGAAGGGCTAGTCGAAGCAGTCAATATCAAACACGACCAAGTAGCTGATTTTCTTTCACAAAAGGGAATTTACCCAGCCTTTCATATGAACAAACGCTACTGGCTTAGCCTGGCACTTGATGATACTTTGTCAGATGAAATGGTACTGAAATTGATAGAAAGAAGTTGGAACCTAACCGTGAAAAAATAGGGGAATTCGCTTGAGTTTTCAAATGCTTTCAATTAGCAAAATATTCTTTACTGAAGAAATTTTCAGAAAATATTGGATTTTTTCTTGACATGAGATTCTTCCTATGCTAAAATACTTAACAAGACATCAAACGAAGGAGAAAGTCAAACATGAAAACAGCTAAGTTTAATCAATTTGCTTTGTTGTTGAGGTACTCGGGCTAGTGCAAAAGCATTAGTCCTGTTTGGCTTACCAAGCGGGAGTAAATCAACATCTCGCTTGGGCTTCTGAGCGAGATGTTTTTTTAAAACCATATTTGGAAAAGGGGAAATCTTATGCGTAAAGTTGAATTTTTTGATACAAGCCTTCGTGATGGGGAACAAACACCTGGTGTTAACTTCTCAATAAAGGAAAAAGTTTCCATTGCAAGGCAGCTGGAGAAATGGGGAATTTCTGTAATTGAAGCTGGTTTTCCTGCTGCTAGTCCAGATTCATTTATAGCCGTTCAAAAAATTGCTAGAGCTATGAAAAAAACAGCAGTGACAGGATTAGCTCGTTCTGTAAAATCTGATATTGATGCTTGTTATGAGGCGCTTAAGGATGCCAAGTATCCACAAATTCATGTCTTTATTGCTACCAGTCCGATTCATCGCAAGTATAAGCTCAATAAGAGCAAGGAAGAGATTTTAGAAGCTATCAAGGAACATGTTTCTTACGCACGTTCTAAGTTTGAAATCGTCGAATTCTCTCCTGAAGATGCGACTAGAACAGAGTTGGATTTCCTCTTACAAGTCGTTCAAACAGCGGTCGATGCAGGTGCATCTTATATCAATATCCCTGACACAGTTGGCTTTACGACTCCAGAAGAGTTTGCACGTATCTTTGATCACTTGACTGAAAATATTAAATCAGATCATAAAGTTGTCTTTGGTGTTCACTGTCACGATGATCTCGGTATGGCAACTGCAAATACTTTGACAGCAATTAAACACGGTGCTGGACGTGTCCAGGGAACTATTAATGGTATCGGTGAACGCGCAGGTAATGTTGCTCTTGAAGAAGTAGCTGTTGCTTTAAAGATTCGTGAGGATTTCTTCCAAGCAACTAGTGATATTATTTTGGATGAAACAATGAATACGTCAGAAATGGTTTCTCGCTTCTCAGGTATTCCAGTTCCTAAAAATAAAGCTGTCGTCGGTGGAAATGCCTTTTCTCACGAGTCTGGTATTCACCAAGATGGGGTTCTTAAAAATCCTCTCACTTATGAGATCATCACACCTGAATTAGTCGGTGTTAAGAGTAATAGTCTTCCGCTTGGAAAATTGTCTGGTCGCCATGCCTTTGTTGAAAAACTAAGAGAACTGGCTCTAGATTTTACAGAAGAGGATATCAAACCACTCTTTGCTAAGTTCAAGGCACTAGCGGACAAAAAGCAAGAAATCACAGATGCAGATATTCGAGCGCTGGTAGCTGGAACCATGGTTGAAAATCCAGAAGGCTTCCACTTTGATGATTTGCAACTTCAAACCCATGCAGATAATGACATTGAAGCGCTTGTTAGCCTAGCCAATATGGATGGTGAAAAAGTCGAATTTAATGCGACAGGGCAAGGCTCTGTTGAAGCGATCTTTAACGCTATCGATAAGTTCTTTAACCAATCTGTCCGCTTGGTGTCCTATACCATTGATGCGGTAACGGATGGAATTGATGCCCAAGCTCGGGTCTTGGTCACTGTTGAAAATAGAGATACAGAAACCATCTTTAACGCAGCAGGTCTTGATTTCGATGTGTTGAAAGCTTCGGCTATTGCTTATATCAATGCCAATACTTTTGTTCAAAAAGAGAATGCTGGTGAAATGGGGCGCAGCGTCTCCTACCGAGACATGCCTAGTGTGTAAAGGAGAAGGCTATGACAAAGAAAATAGTAGCTCTAGCAGGGGATGGAATCGGTCCAGAAATCATGGAAGCTGGTTTAGCAGTTCTGGAAGCTCTAGCTTCAAAAACAGGTTTTGACTATGAGATAGACAGACGCCCCTTTGGAGGTGCAGGTATTGATGCTGTGGGGCATCCCTTACCTGATGAAACCCTCAAGGCATGTAGAGAAGCAGATGCTATTCTCCTTGCGGCTATCGGTAGTCCCCAGTATGATGGGGCGGCGATTCGGCCTGAACAAGGCTTGCTAGCTCTTCGTAAGGAACTCAATCTCTATGCCAATATTCGGCCTGTAAAAATCTTTGATAGTCTCAAGCATTTATCACCACTTAAACCAGAACGAATTGCTGGTGTAGACTTTGTCGTGGTGCGTGAGTTGACAGGTGGTATTTACTTTGGGGATCATATCCTTGAAGAGCGAAAAGCGCGTGATATCAACGACTACATCTATGAGGAAGTGGAGCGGATTATTCGTAAGGCCTTTGAAATCGCAAGAAGTCGGAGAAAAATCGTTACTAGTATCGATAAGCAAAATGTTCTAGCGACTTCAAAACTCTGGCGGAAAGTTGCTGAGGAGGTTGCGCAGGATTTCCCAGATGTGACCTTGGAGCACCAGTTGGTGGACTCAGCTGCCATGCTTCTGATTACCAATCCTGCTAAGTTTGATATCATCGTGACAGAGAATCTTTTCGGAGATATCTTATCTGATGAATCAAGCGTTCTATCAGGCACCCTGGGTGTTATGCCATCAGCCAGTCATTCTGAAAAGGGGCCAAGCCTCTACGAACCCATTCATGGTTCGGCACCTGATATTGCAGCTCAAGGAATTGCCAATCCTATCTCTATGATTTTGTCAGTTGCCATGATGTTGAGAGATAGCTTTGGATGTTATGAGGATGCAGAGCGTATCGAGCGTGCTGTTGAAGCTAGTTTAGTGGCTGGCATTTTAACAAGAGATATTGGAGGACAGGCTTCTACTAAGGAAATGACGGAAGCTATCATTGAAAGATTATGAAGATAAATGAAGGAATCACGCTTGCCCTCTTGATTTGGAATTTGCTGATTTTCTTGATTTATGGCATTGACAAATCCAAGGCAAGGAGAGGTGCTTGGCGCATCCCAGAGAAAATCTTACTTATTTTAGCCTTTACTTGTGGTGGTTTTGGAGCTTGGTTAGCAGGAATCACCTTTCACCACAAGACTAGAAAATGGTATTTTAAAACTGTTTGGTTTCTCGGGATGGTGATCACACTAGTAGCCTTA
Source organism: Streptococcus oralis (assembly GCF_003943385.1). GTDB lineage: Bacteria > Bacillota > Bacilli > Lactobacillales > Streptococcaceae > Streptococcus > Streptococcus oralis_CA. The sequence goes on along the minus strand of NZ_RJPI01000003.1, from coordinate 29,142 downwards.
TATTTTATTTGGAGGTAATGGATGGCAGGAAAATCGATTTTTGATAAATTATGGGACCGCCATGTCATCACAGGAGAAGAGGGGCAGCCTCAACTCATGTATGTGGACCAGCACTATATTCATGAAGTGACTAGTCCCCAAGCTTTTCAAGGATTACGAGATGCGGGGCGCAGATTGAGACGGCCAGACTTGACATTTGGAACCTTTGACCACAATGTACCAACGGTTAATATCTACGATATTCGAGATGTCATTTCCAAGGCGCAAATTGATAAGCTGGCTGAAAATGTTGAGGAATTTGGGATTGAACATGCGGCTCATGGTTCTGAAAAGCAGGGAATCGTTCACATGGTAGGTCCAGAAACAGGACGGACCCAACCAGGGAAATTTATCGTCTGTGGGGATAGCCATACAGCTACTCACGGAGCTTTCGGAGCTATCGCCTTTGGGATTGGGACCAGTGAGGTTGAGCATGTCTTTGCGACCCAGACCCTCTGGCAGGTCAAACCCAAGAAAATGTTGGTGGAATTCACTGGAGTTCCTCAAAAAGGAGTTTATTCTAAGGATTACATTCTCGCCCTGATTGCCAAGTACGGCGTTGCCTGTGGTGTAGGATATGTGGTGGAATATCGTGGGCAAGCGATTGATGCTTTGACTATGGAAGAGAGAATGACTATCTGCAATATGTCCATCGAGTTTGGTTCTAAGATGGGAATCATGAATCCAGATCAGACTACCTATGACTATCTCAAGGGACGGGAATGCGTTCCAGAGGACTTTGAGGAGGCAGTTTCCGACTGGAAGACGCTTGTAAGCGATAGTGATGCCGTTTATGATAAGGTTATCCAGATGGATGTCTCTGGCTTGGCTCCTATGGTGACCTGGGGAACCAATCCTGCTATGGGTGTTGACTTTGACAGTAGTTTCCCAGAAATTAAGGATATGAACGATGAACGTGCTTATCATTACATGGACTTGGAGCCTGGTCAAAAGCCAGCGGATATTGAGCTAGGCTATATCTTTATCGGGTCTTGTACCAATGCTCGGCTCAGTGACTTGCAACTGGCTGCGCGGTTTGTCAAAGGGAAGAAAATAGCTCCTAACTTAACTGCTATCGTGGTTCCAGGCTCTCGTCCTGTGAAACGAGCTGCTGAGAAGTTGGGCTTGGATAAGGTCTTCTTAGATGCTGGCTTTGAGTGGAGAGACCCAGGTTGCTCTATGTGCTTAGGGATGAATCCTGACAAGGTCCCTGATGGGGTTCACTGTGCCTCAACCAGTAACCGCAACTTTGAAGACAGACAAGGATTTGGCGCTAAGACCCATCTCTGTAGTCCAGCCATGGCAGCGGCGGCGGCTATCGCAGGGCGCTTCGTAGATGTTCGGCAAATGCCAGAGGCCCAGTAAGGAGAGGATATGGAGAAATTTACAGTTTATACGGGAACGACCGTTCCTCTCATGAATGATAACATCGACACCGACCAAATACTTCCCAAGCAGTTTCTCAAGTTGATTGATAAAAAAGGTTTTGGTAAGTATCTCATGTATGCTTGGCGTTATCTAGACGACAAGTATACTGAGGACCCAGACTTTGTCTTTAACCGACCTGAATATCGTAAAGCCAGTATCCTCATTTCAGGGGATAACTTTGGGGCGGGGTCTTCGAGGGAACACGCAGCTTGGGCTCTAGCCGACTATGGTTTTAAGGTTGTGATTGCAGGATCTTTTGGGGACATTCATTACAATAATGAACTCAATAATGGCATGTTGCCCATTGTTCAGCCTAGGGAAGTTAGAGAAAAGCTAGCCCAACTCAAACCGACTGACCAGGTAACTGTGGACTTGGAACAACAAAAAATCATCTCACCAGTTGGAGAATTCACTTTCGAAATAGATAGCGAGTGGAAACACAAGCTCTTAAATGGTTTGGATGATATCGGTATTACTTTGCAGTATGAAGATTTGATTGCTGCCTATGAAAAACAACGCCCAGCCTATTGGCAGGAATAGGAAAAATAGAAAAGGAAATAGAACTATGACAAAACACATTCAATGGAACGGAACACTTTCACAAGAAGGCTACGACATTTTAAAAGGTGAGGGCGGGTGCATTGTTTGCCCTACAAAAGTTGGTTACATTATCATGACCAGCGACAAGGCAGGACTTGAACGCAAGTTTGCAGCCAAAGAACGTAACCGTAACAAACCAGGTGTCGTTCTCTGCGGTAGCATGGACGAGCTTCGCACTTTAGCACAACTCAACCCAGAAATTGAAGCCTTCTACCAAAAACATTGGGACGAAGATATTCTTCTCGGTTGTATCCTTCCTTGGAAACCAGAAGCTTTTGAAAAACTCAAAGCTTATGGGGATGGTCGTGAAGAGCTCATGACCGACGTTCGTGGTACTAGCTGTTTTGTCATCAAGTTTGGTAAAGCCGGTGAACAGTTGGCTGCTAAACTTTGGGAAGAAGGTAAAATGGTCTACGCCTCATCAGCTAACCCATCTGGTAAAGGAAACCGCGGTAAGGTGGAAGGTATCGGAGAACGTATCGAAGGAGCAGTGGACCTTGTCATCGAGGCAGACGACTACGTGGCATCCATCCAACCTGACAAAACAATCGAAACTCGCTACGAGCAAGGTGTGATGGTCTCTATGGTCGATAAAGACGGCAAACTCATCCCAGAACAAGGAGGAGCACGTTCAACTTCACCAGCACCAGTCGTGATCCGTAAAGGACTTGATATTGATAAAATCATGATGCACCTGTCAGATACCTTTAACTCATGGGACTACCGTCAGGGTGAATATTATTAAGCTGAGTAGACCCTAAACGGCTATCCTTTCACATGTTTTTATATATAGTGATTTCTAAGAATTAATTAGACATAACGAAAACAATCGTCTAAAAATTTTAAAAATTCAGTATAGAACATGCAAAATCCTAGAAAAAAAGGTAAAATAAAGATAGAAATTGATAACGGTTACATTTTAAAGTGAGTTTGAAGTAAGGTGGTTTATTAGTGGAATTTATCATTAGGAGACCCTGATTTACATAGATTACCGTTCGCTTAATGTAACTTATAATATATAAAAACTAAGTGGCATTTGAGTGCTTAAAAGTCCAAGATACTGTTTAAGAGGTTTTACGAGTAGTTTGTCTACTGAAAACAAGCTGATAGAACCTCACCATCATCATATAAATATTAGAATTATCCATTTAACGTCGTTCTTTCGCTTTCTACACTCTCCTTGTTAGCTTACTGAGAGTTGTAGCTGATGACAGCTAGAATTATACTGTAAGTGGCTCATTTAGACTCCCTTCGCATGTTTTGCTACTTGCAGTCGGGGTCTAAGTGGGCTTTTTTGACTTATAATTGATTAGTTGTCAACAATATTTTTAATAGTCGATAGGCATAGAATCGCTCATACCAGTAATCACAATGAATGGGAGGTGGAAAGGATTATTTAAATAGAAAGGCGGTAGGCAAGTGGGGTTATTGATGTCTCACTGACAAAAGAAAAGAGGCGCATTATGGGACTTATTAGAGCAGGTGTAGGAGCTGTAGGTGGTTCATTAGCCGATCAATGGAAAGAATTTTTCTATTGTGAGTCTATGGACAAATCTGTCATGGTTGTCAAGGGGCAAAAGCGGGTCTCTGGTCGATCATCCAATACTAAGGGCAGTGATAATATTATTTCCAATGGTTCAGGTATTGCAGTGGCTGATGGTCAGTGTATGATGATTGTTGAGCAAGGTAAGGTTGTAGAAGTTTGTGCCGAACCAGGTGAGTTCACTTATGATACCTCCAGCGAACCAAGTATTTTTACAGGAAATCTTGGAAATTCTATCAAGGATACTTTCAAACAAATTGGGAAACGTTTCACTTATGGTGGCGATACTGGCAAAGATCAGCGTGTGTATTATTTTAATACAAAAGAATTAATTGATAATAAATTCGGTACACCGAACCCAATTCCATTTCGTGTGGTAGATTCTAAGATTGGTTTAGACCTTGACGTTTCTGTTCGATGCTCAGGGGTTTATTCTTATAAGATCGTTGACCCGCTTTTGTTTTATACAAATGTTTGTGGAAATGTTGAAAGAGAGTATTTGCGTGAAGAAATTGACTCACAGTTGAAAACTGAATTTATCAGCGCCTTGCAACCTTCATTTGCTAAGTTATCTGATATGGAATTGAGACCGAATCAAATTGTCAGTCACAATACAGAATTAGAAAATGCCCTCAATGAAACTCTCTCAGAAAAATGGGGTCAACTTCGTGGTCTTAAAGTCATTAGCATTGCACTCGGCTCTGTTACTCTCCCAGAAGAAGATGCCGAAATGATTAAGCAGGCTCAACGTACTGCTATTATGAAAGATCCGACTATGGCGGCCGCAACCTTAGTTGGTGCACAGGCAGATGCTATGAAGGCAGCCGCAAGCAATGAAGCAGGAGCTATGACTGGCTTTATGGGCTTTGGCATGGCAGCCAATGCAGGCGGTGGCATGAATGCACAAAATCTCTTTGCTATGGGACAAGAACAGGCTGCTAACCAAGCACAAACAGAAAATCAAGCACCACCAAGCACTCCGAATGTCAATAAGTGGATCTGTCCAAATGGACATGAGGCTATGGGGAAGTTCTGCCCAGAGTGTGGCAGTCCGAAACCAGTGGACAATAGCTGGACTTGTTCATGTGGCACGGTAAATACAGGTAAATTCTGTTCAAATTGTGGCAGTCCAAAACCGATAGTTCATCAAGCAAAACACTGTAGTAACTGTGGTTGGAAAGTTCCAGATTCTGGCCAGGCACCGAAATTCTGTCCTGAATGCGGGTCAACGTTTTAGAACAAGACAACTCTAGATTGGCTTAGTGTCGGGAGAGGAGATGATGACATGGCTGATAATTTAGAATACAAATGTCCTTGTTGCGGTGGTGCTTTAGCCTTTGATACGAAAATCCAAAAAATGAAGTGTCCTTACTGTGACTCTGAGTACGAAATGGAGAGTCTCAAGCATATGGATGAAGGTTTGGTAGATGTACAGTCTTCTACTGAGTCAACTTCAACAACCTACCCTACTGAAGAATGGCAAGAAGATGACGAACAGATGAACGTCTTTATTTGCAATTCCTGTGGTGGACAATTGATTGCTGATGAAAATACTGCTGCAACAACTTGCCCTTATTGTGATAATCCAGTTGTTCTCAAGGAACGTCTGGTAGGTGATTTGAAACCAGAGTTGGTTATTCCGTTTAAACTGGATAAAAAAGCTGCCAGAGAAGCGCTTAACAAGCACCTTCTTGGCAAGTGTTTATTGCCAAAAATTTTTAAGGATCAGAACCATATTGATGAAGTAAAGGGTGTTTACGTGCCATTTTGGTTATTTAATACAGAAGCGGATGCGGATATTAAGTACAAAGCAACTAGGATAACGACTTGGAGTGACAAAGATTACAATTACACCCAAACTGAATTTTACTCTGTCCTTCGTTCTGGTCAGTTAGCCTTTTCTCATCTACCTGTTGACGGTTCTAAAAGTATGGACAATACCTTGATGGAATCCATTGAACCTTTTGATGTTTCAAAAGCAGTTGACTTTCAAACAGCCTATTTAGCAGGTTATTTGGCCGAGCGTTATGATGTGACGGCAGAAGAAAGTATCACCCACGCTAATAAACGGGCTAAAAGGAGTACTGAAGATAGATTTGCAGAAACAGTTAAAGGCTTTACAATGGTAACTCCAGAAAGTAGCCATGTTGAGTTTAAAAATAGCAAAGCCAAGTATGTCCTTTATCCAGTCTGGTTGTTAAACACAACTTGGAATAATGAAAAGTACGTTTTTGCTATGAATGGTCAAACAGGAAAATTTGTAGGCAATCTTCCCTTGGATAAACGAGTCTACTGGCGCTATTTTATAACGATTGCAATACTTACTTTTATTGTTTGTTATGGCCTCGTTTGGTTGATTTATCTAATGTAAGGAGGAAGATATGATGAAAAAACTACTATCATTCCTTCTTGCGGTTTTTCTCGCTTTTACCTTGATTGGGATTGTGTCAGCTGACATGTCAAGTCAAACTTTAATTTATGATGAGGTCGGCCTCCTATCATCCAATGAGAAAAGCAAACTAGAAGAAGAAGCACAAGCTATTTACAAAGAGCATCAGTTCAAATCTTATCTGCTCATTGCTGACTCTTATGATGATGTAACTCAATATACAACGGATTTCTTCAAGAGAGGGAAGGAAGATGCTATTCTTCTGATAATAGGGAAGTCTAAAGATTATAGAACTATCTGCTACAAGGGAAAAGCAAAAGAGCTTCTGGGAGATTTTTGGGATACCTTTATCAAAGGAGTTTATCATAGCAATAGTAGTTGGTATGACAGTGCCCACCGTAGTTTGACTGCTATTGCTGCTAAGTTTGGACCCCTGAAGCGTCTCGTAGATGAAGCGGATTTACTGAGTGATGTAGAAGAAAAAGATTTATTAAGTAAACTTGATGAGATTAGTGAGCGGCAGAAATGTGACCTTGTTATTGTGACTGTCAAGGATCTGGGAGGAAAGACACCAGAAGCTTTTGCAGATGATTATTTTGACTATAATGGTTATGGTCAGGGTGAGGACTATAGTGGTTTATTGTTATTGTTAAGTATGAAGGAACGGGATTGGCATATCACCACAACAGGTTATGCGATTCGAGCATTTACCGATGCAGGTTTAGAATATATGTCTGATCGGTTCGTTCCGAAACTAAGCAACGGAGAATATGAGCAAGCATTTAGCAGTTTTGCAGAACTGAGCGATAAGTTCTTAACGCAGGCTAAGACAGATAAACCTTATGACAAAGGGAATCTTCCTAAGGAACCGCTAAGTTGGATATGGGTGCCCCTATCTCTAGGTGTAGGTCTTGTCACAGCCTTTGTAGTTGTTTCAAGTATGGCTGGTCAACTCAAAAGTGTGGAGCCAGATGTGGCAGCGACAAATTATATTGTAGAAAATAGTCTCACTGTCACTCAAGCAGAAGAAAAGTTTCTATATAAAACGGTTGATAAGGTGGCGCGTCCCAAAGAGAGTAAATCTTCTTCTGGAGGTAGCAGTACTCATACATCTTCATCAGGAAGAACTCACGGTGGTGCAGGAGGCAAGTTTTAATTAGAAGTAGATGAGTGAATGAGATAGACTTTCAAATCTATTTTAGGAGAAAGGGAAGTAACATGAAAAAATTATTTAGCTTGATATTGGCACTTCTGTTACTTATCACGCTTGGAGCTTGTGGAAAATCAGGTGGAAGAGCGGACGATGCCTTAGTGGGCAAATACGTAGCTGTTAGTGGAACGGCCATGGGAGTAACCCTCTCTGGTGATGATATGGCTGGCTTCAAACTCGAATTGATGAGTGGAGGCAAGGCGAAACTAAACGTAGAAGGAACAACTGCAGAAGGTAAATGGAAAAATGATGATAATACGTTAACTCTTACTATTGAAAATACTGATATGGTTGGCAAGCTTGGTAAGGATACGATTACATTTGAAAGCATCTTGAAAGAGCTTGTCGGAACTTCAATGGATGTAAAACTTGCAAAAGAAGGAACAGATGCAGCGAAACCTGAGAACTTCTTGCCAGAAGAAGAGAGAGCCCTCTTAGGAGACTGGATAGGCGCGTCTGTAGCGGATGTAATGGATGCAGACGCATCTGGAGAAATAGCACCAGATTCCTTGAAGGCAACTTTAAAGGCAGATCATACTTCTACAATCACCTATAAAGGAGAAGTAATTGCCACTCCTAATTGGAGTTATGTGACGGGTACCATTATATTTGAAGGTAAGGTTGCTGGAAATGCGAGTCTATACAGTGAACAAAAAGATGGGGTCTTTAAAATAACTTATAGCGGAGATAAGTATTATACCTTTACAATGAAATCATCTAAAGGAGATTAGAATAATAAATGGGCTAAATCAGTGCGGTGATGGTATGGAACTGTCATCGCACTTTTGGATTGGCTAATGTAGTTATTAACAATAATTTACGGATCCAAAAATTTTAATGATTTCATAGGATTTTGATTGCAATAAAAACGAACGTTCATAAACTATTTACTCTAAAAATTGACAAAAACTGTACTTTAGTTTATAATAAATTAAGGAAACGTCGGAAAAGACGTAGTGATGCGAAGGCATAGGTAGGTCATTACAAAAGAAACGAGACATCGATATGTTAAATGAATTTCCAATTTTTGATTACGAAGATATTCAATTGATCCCAAATAAATGTGTCATTAAAAGCCGTGCAGAAGCGGATACAAGTGTCACACTTGGAAATCACACTTTCAAACTACCTGTTGTGCCAGCCAATATGCAGACGATTTTGGATGAGAATGTAGCAGAGCAGCTTGCTAAAGGTGGCTACTTCTATATTATGCATCGTTTTGATGAGGCGGGGCGCATTCCTTTTATCAAACGCATGCACGATCAAGGGCTCATTGCTTCCATTTCTGTTGGTGTTAAGGATTACGAGTATGACTTTGTTAGCCAGCTCAAGGCTGATGCTCCTGAGTATATCACGATTGATATTGCCCATGGTCATGCGGATAGTGTGATTTCTATGATCCAACACATCAAGAAAGAATTGCCAGATACTTTTGTCATTGCTGGGAATGTGGGAACGCCAGAAGCAGTGCGTGAATTGGAAAATGCCGGTGCGGATGCTACTAAGGTTGGAATCGGTCCTGGTAAGGTTTGTATCACCAAGGTTAAGACTGGCTTTGGTACAGGTGGTTGGCAGTTGGCAGCACTTCGCTGGTGTGCTAAAGCAGCTCGTAAACCGATCATTGCTGATGGTGGGATTCGTACTCATGGTGATATTGCTAAGTCTATCCGTTTCGGTGCTAGCATGGTTATGATTGGTTCCCTTTTTGCAGGACACATCGAAAGTCCAGGGAAGACAATCGAAGTCGATGGGGAACAGTTTAAAGAATACTATGGTTCAGCTTCCCAATACCAAAAGGGTGCTTATAAAAACGTGGAAGGCAAACGCATCTTACTTCCTGCTAAAGGGCATTTGCAAGACACCCTTACTGAGATGGAGCAGGATTTGCAAAGTGCCATTTCCTACGCAGGTGGACGCAAGGTTGCTGACCTCAAGCACGTTGATTATGTAATCGTGAAAAACTCTATCTGGAATGGTGATGCATCCCACTAATGGAGGCATACCCCACCCAAAAAACTTGTTATTAGAGCAAATTTCTGTTATAATAAAACAAGTTTCCACCCTTAGTGTAATGGATATCACGTAAGATTCCGGTTCTTAAGATGGGGGTTCGATTCCCTCAGGGTGGATGTAAACAGCCTAAAAAAGCCTTTAAATAAGGCTTTTTCTTTATATTTCCTCCAAAATTGGAAATCTTTTTTCAAAAACTACCCAAATCTTTCCTAGTCCCATTTTAAAGTGACTCAGAGGGCTTTTTTTGATATAATAGAAAGGATCGTAATTATTAGAAAGAGGTCAGTATGAAAGAATTACAAACTGTACTGAAGAAGCGTTTTGCAATCGAATTTGCAGACAAAAACTTACTGGAAACGGCCTTTACTCATACGAGTTATGCCAATGAGCACCGCCTCTTAAAAATTTCACACAATGAGCGCTTGGAATTTTTAGGAGACGCTGTTCTGCAATTATTGATTTCCGAATATCTGTATAAAAAATATCCTAAGAAACCAGAGGGAGATTTGTCTAAACTCCGTGCCATGATTGTCCGTGAGGAGAGTTTGGCTGGTTTTGCGCGTGATTGCCAGTTTGATCAATTTATCAAATTGGGTAAAGGGGAAGAGAAGTCTGGTGGTCGCAATCGTGACACCATTCTTGGTGATGCCTTTGAAGCCTTTCTGGGAGCTTTGCTTTTAGACAAGGATGTAGCTAGAGTAAAAGAGTTTATCTATCAGGTCATGATTCCCAAGGTTGAAGTAGGTGACTTTGAGATGATTACGGATTACAAGACACACTTGCAAGAGTTGCTCCAGGTCAATGGGGATGTGGACATTCGCTACCAGGTGACTTCTGAGATGGGACCTGCCCATGATAAGGTTTTTGATGTAGAAGTTCTGGTTGAAGGCAAGAGTATCGGAAAAGGCCAAGGACGCTCCAAAAAATTAGCAGAGCAAGAGGCTGCTAAAAATGCCGTTGAGAAAGGGCTTGATTCATGTATTTAAAGGAAATTGAGATCCAGGGATTCAAGTCTTTTGCTGACAAGACCAGGGTCGTCTTTGATCAAGGTGTGACAGCTGTCGTTGGGCCCAATGGTTCTGGGAAGTCAAATATCACAGAAAGTCTGCGATGGGCCTTGGGAGAGTCCAGTGTCAAGAGTCTTCGTGGTGGCAAGATGCCGGATGTCATCTTTGCTGGAACTGAAAGTCGCAAACCACTCAATTATGCTTCGGTTGTCGTGACCTTGGACAATGAAGATGGTTTTATTAAGGATGCGGGGCAAGTTATTAAGGTAGAACGCCATATCTACCGTAGTGGAGATAGCGAATATCGAATTGATGGTAAGAAAGTGCGCTTGCGTGATATACATGACCTGTTCTTGGATACAGGTTTGGGACGGGATTCCTTCTCTATTATTTCCCAAGGGAAGGTTGAGGAGATTTTTAATTCCAAGCCTGAAGAACGCCGAGCCATTTTTGAAGAAGCTGCAGGAGTTTTAAAGTACAAAACTCGTAGAAAAGAAACAGAGAGCAAACTGCAACAAACTCAGGACAACCTAGACCGTTTAGAGGACATTATCTATGAGTTGGACAATCAAATCAAGCCTCTTGCCAAACAAGCTGAAAATGCTCGGAAGTTTCTCGACTTGGATGGTCAGCGTAAGGCGATTTATTTGGATGTACTGGTTGCCCAAATCAAGGAAAATAAGGCTGAACTAGAGTTGACAGAAGAAGAGCTAACGCAGGTTCAGGAACTCTTGACTAGTTATTACCAAAAGCGTGAAGAGTTAGAAGAGGAAAATCAGACTCTTAAAAAGAAACGGCAAGATCTCCAAACTGAAATGGCCAAAGACCAAGGGAGCTTAATGGATTTGACCAGTTTGATCAGTGACTTAGAGCGAAAACTAGCCCTATCCAAACTGGAATCTGAGCAGGTAGCCCTTAATCAACAAGAAGCACAAGCACGTTTGGCGACTCTGGAAGATAAGAGAAAGGCTCTAAGTAAGGAAAAGGCTGAAAAAGAAGGGAATCTGGAACAGTTAGAGGAAAGTTTAGCTGAAAACAACAAGGAACTCAATCGTTTAGAAGCAGAATTGTTGGCATTTTCAGATGATCCTGACCAGATGATTGAGCTCTTACGTGAACGTTTTGTGGCACTTTTACAAGAAGAAGCGGATGTCTCAAACCAGTTGACACGAATAGAGAATGAACTGGAGAACAGCCGTCAACTATCTCAAAAACAAGCTGATCAACTTGAGAAACTGAAAGAACAACTGACTACAGCTAAAGAGAAGGCCAGTCAACAGCAGGCTGAGCTTGGAACTGCCAAGGAGCAAGTTCAGAAATTATTGGCAGACTACCAAGCTAGTGCCAAGAAACAAGAGGAGCAGAAAGTTTCTTACCAAGCCAAGCAGAGCCAACTCTTTGACCGTCTGGACAGTCTCAAAAACAAGCAAGCTAGAGCCCAAAGTTTGGAAAATATCCTAAGAAATCATAGTAATTTTTACGCGGGTGTTAAGAGTGTTCTTCAAGAAAAAGACCGTCTTGGTGGGATTATTGGTGCAGTCAGTGAGCATTTGACCTTTGATGTGCATTATCAAACTGCCTTGGAGATTGCACTTGGAGCCAGCAGTCAGCATATCATTGTAGAAGATGAGCAAGCGGCAACCAAGGCTATTGATTTTCTCAAGCGCAACAGAACTGGTCGTGCAACCTTCCTTCCTTTGACAACGATTAAGGCGCGTACAATCTCTAGTCAGAATCAAGATGCTATCGCTGCAAGTCCAGGATTTCTGGGCATGGCTGATGAGTTGGTGTCGTTTGACAAGAGACTAGAAGCCATTTTCAAGAACTTGCTAGCTACGACGGCTATCTTTGATACCGTGGAACATGCGCGTGAAGCTGCTCGTCAAGTTCGCTATCAGGTTCGCATGGTGACGCTGGATGGGACAGAGTTGCGTGCAGGCGGTTCCTACGCGGGGGGGGCCAATCGTCAAAATAACAGTATCTTCATCAAGCCAGAGCTAGAGCAATTACAAAAAGAAATTGCTGAAGAAGAGGCCAGTCTGCGTTCAGAAGAGGCAAACTTGAAGACCTTGCAAGATGAGATGGCAGTATTAACAGAAAGATTAGAAACTATCAAATCACAAGGTGAGCAAGCTCGTATTCAGGAGCAAGGTTTGTACCTCGCCTATCAACAAACCAATCAGCAGGTCGAAGAATTGGAAACGCTTTGGAAACTTCAAGAAGAGGAATTAAATCGCCTTACTGAAGGAGATTGGCAAGCGGACAAGGAAAAATGCCAAGAGCGCCTTGCTACTATTGCCAGTGAAAAGCAAAATCTGGAAGCTGAAATTGAAGAAATTAAGTCTAACAAAAACGCTATTCAAGAACGCTATCAAAACTTGCAGGAACAGATTTCTCAAGCGCGCTTGCTTAAGTCCGAACTGCAAGGACAAAAGCGGTACGAAGTGACTGATATTGAACGCTTAGGCAAGGAACTGGATAGTCTGGATATCGAACAAGAGGAGATTCAGCGTCTCCTCCAAGAAAAGGTCGATAATCTTGAGAAAGTGGATACGGATTTGCTAAGCCAGCAGGTGGAAGAGGCCCAAACTCAGAAAGCCAATCTTCAACAAGGTCTGATTCGCAAGCAGTTTGAGTTGGATGATATCGAAGGTCAACTAGATGATATTGCCAGTCATTTGGATCAGGCTCGTCAGCAGAACGAGGAGTGGATTCGTAAACAAACACGCGCTGAAGCTAAGAAGGAAAAAGTCAGCGAACGCTTGCGCTATCTACAAGCTCAATTAACAGACCAGTACCAGATTAGCTACACAGAGGCTTTAGGAAAGGCTCATGAACTGGAAAATCTCAATCTGGCTGAGCAAGAGGTTAAGGATTTAGAGAAGGCTATTCGCTCACTGGGACCTGTCAATTTAGAAGCTATTGAACAGTACGAAGAAGTTCACAGCCGTCTGGATTTCCTCAATAGCCAGCGTGATGATATTTTGTCAGCGAAAAATCTGCTTCTTGAGACCATCACAGAGATGAATGATGAGGTTAAGGAACGCTTTAAATCAACCTTTGAGGCTATTCGTGAATCCTTTAAAGTGACCTTTAGACAGATGTTTGGCGGTGGTCAGGCAGACTTGATTTTGACTGAAGGAGACCTGCTGACAGCTGGGGTTGAGATTTCTGTCCAACCACCAGGTAAGAAAATCCAATCTCTCAACCTCATGAGTGGTGGTGAGAAAGCCCTATCAGCTTTGGCTTTGCTCTTCTCAATTATCCGAGTCAAGACCATTCCTTTCGTCATCTTGGACGAGGTAGAGGCGGCGCTGGACGAAGCCAATGTCAAACGTTTTGGGGATTACCTCAACCGCTTTGACAAGGATAGTCAGTTTATCGTCGTAACCCACCGTAAGGGGACGATGGCGGCAGCGGACTCTATCTATGGAGTTACCATGCAGGAATCAGGTGTGTCTAAGATTGTTTCGGTTAAATTAAAAGATTTGGAAGAAACAGTAGACTAGTTACCAAACAATAGCATTTCTTAGGAGGTGCTATTTTTTAAAACTAAAGTGCTAAATTTTTTCTTAAGGTCAGTTCAGGCGTAAAAAACGACATTTGGGATTTCCTCTTAGCGAAAAGGCTTTCTCTATGATATAATAGTTTCATGATTACAACAGTACCTATTAAGAACGAAAAAGATATTGCAGTACCGGGTAAAACAGTCCTTGTACTAGGTTATTTTGATGGCATCCACAAGGGACATCAGAAACTTTTTGAAGTGGCCAGCAAGGCTTCGATGAAGGATTATCTGCCAGTTGTCGTAATGACCTTTACAGAGTCGCCAAAACTTGCCTTACAACCTTACCAACCTGAGCTCATGCTCCATATCGTCAATCACGAGGAACGGGAGCACAAGATGAAGTGGCACGGAGTAGAGGCTCTTTTCTTACTTGACTTTAGTAGCAAATTTGCTAGTTTAACGGGTCAAGAGTTCTTTGATACCTACATCAAGGCTTTAAAACCAGCTATCATTGTAGCAGGATTTGACTATACGTTTGGTTCAGATAAGAAAACTGCGGATGACCTGAAGGACTATTTTGATGGAGAGATCATCATTGTTCCTCCAGTTGAGGACGAAAAGGGCAAGATTAGTTCCACACGGATTCGTCAGGCTATTCTTGATGGAGATGTAAAGGAAGTCAATCATCTGCTCGGCACTCCGCTCCCATCTCGTGGGATGGTCGTTCATGGAAATGCTCGTGGGCGTACTATCGGTTATCCAACAGCCAATCTGGTCCTAAGAGATCGAACCTATATGCCAGCAGATGGGGTATACGTAGTTGATGTCGAAGTGCAGCGTAAAAGATATCGTGGGATGGCGAGTGTTGGCAAAAATGTCACCTTTGATGGAGAAGAGCCACGTTTTGAAGTCAATATTTTCGATTTTTCAGACGATATTTACGGTGAGACAGTCATTGTCTACTGGCTGGACCGTGTCCGCGATATGGTCAAATTTGACTCTGTAGAGGAACTGGTAGACCAACTCCAGAAAGACGAAGAGATTGCTCGGAATTGGAAGGATGGAGAGTAGAAAAGTTTAAAAAAGTGAACCATATTTTGTGTTTGCTTTTTTATTTTTGAAAGAAATTTTTATAGCGAGAAACATGATTGAAGCTTAATTGAAAATCTGTTAAAATAGTGATATTCATAACTTTAAAACCAAAGAAAAGAGACTATATGATTACAGGCGAATTAAAAAGTAAAATCGATCAACTGTGGGAAATGCTGTGGACTGAAGGAAATGCAAATCCTCTAACAAATATTGAACAATTGACTTATCTTCTGTTTATGAAGGATTTGGATAGTGTTGAACTTGGACGCGAAAGCGATGCTGAGTTTTTAGGGATTTCTTATGAGGGAATTTTTCCAAAAGACAAACCTGAATACCGTTGGTCGACTTTTAAAAATATAGGAGATGCTCAGGAAGTTTATCGTTTAATGACCCAGGAGATTTTTCCATTTATGAAGAATCTTAAGGGTGATACTGATGATACAGCTTTTTCACGTTATATGCGTGAAGCCATCTTTCAAATTAATAAACCTGCTACTCTCCAAAAGGTGATTTCCATATTAGATGAATTTCCAACCAGAGGCTCAGGCATAGACTTTGATAGTGACACACAGGGGATTAATGATATTGGCGACATCTATGAATATCTGCTATCAAAATTGTCAACCGCAGGTAAAAATGGACAATTTCGTACACCTCGTCACATCATCGATATGATGGTTGAGTTAATGCAACCAACTATCAAGGATATTGTCTCAGATCCTGCTATGGGGTCTGCGGGTTTCTTAGTATCTGCTAGCCGTTACTTAAAGCGTAAGAAAGATGAATGGGAAACCAATCCAGATAATATCAAACATTTTCATAACAATATGTTTCATGGAAATGATACGGATACAACTATGCTGAGACTTGGTGCAATGAACATGATGCTACATGGAGTGGAAAATCCACAAATTAGTTATCTTGACTCACTATCTCAAGATAATGAAGAAGCAGATAAGTACACTCTAGTTTTAGCAAATCCTCCATTTAAAGGGTCACTTGACTACGATTCAACTTCAAATGATCTCCTTGCGACTGTAAAAACCAAAAAGACAGAATTGCTTTTCCTTGCTCTTTTCTTGCGTACCTTGAAACCAGGGGGACGTGCAGCGGTTATTGTACCTGATGGTGTCCTCTTTGGTTCCTCTAAAGCCCATAAAGGAATTCGTCAGGAAATTGTAGAGAATCATAAATTAGATGCTGTAATATCAATGCCAAGTGGCGTTTTCAAACCTTATGCTGGAGTTTCAACTGCCATTCTCATCTTTACAAAAACTGGAAATGGTGGAACGGATAAGGTCTGGTTTTACGATATGAAAGCAGATGGTTTAAGTTTGGATGATAAACGACAACCGATCAGTGACAATGATATTCCAGATATTATTCAACGTTTCCATCAACTTGAAAACGAAGCAGAACGTAAGAGAACGGACCAGTCTTTCTTTGTTCCAGTTGATGAGATAAAGGATAATGATTATGATTTATCGATCAATAAATACAAAGAAATCGAGTATGAAAAAGTTGAGTATGAACCAACAGAAGTTATCTTAAAGAAAATCAATGATCTAGAAAAAGAAATTCAAGCTGGCTTGGCAGAGTTAGAAGAATTACTCAAGTAGGGAGATGGATGTATGAAAAAAGTGAAGTTGGGGGAAGTGGCTACTTTTATTAATGGATATGCTTTTAAACCTCAAGATTGGTCATCTGAAGGAAAAGAGATTATCAGAATACAGAATTTGACTAAAACTTCAAAAGAGACAAATTATTATTCGGGTACGATTGATAAAAAATACATTATTGAAGATGGTGACATTCTTATTTCTTGGTCGGGTACATTAGGAGTTTTTCAGTGGTGTGGAAAATCCGCAGTGTTAAATCAGCATATTTTTAAAGTGGTTTTCGATAAGATAGATATCGATAAATCATATTTTAAATATGTTGTTGAAAAAGGTTTGCAAGATGCTGTAAAACACACTCATGGTTCCACAATGAAACATTTAACAAAAAAATATTTTGATAATATTTTGGTTTCATATACAAATTTGAAAGAGCAACAAAGAATTGCAAGTGAACTAGATTTGTTAAGCAAGCTGATTTTAAGGAGACAAGAACAACTTAAAGAGCTTAATCTACTCGTCAAATCCCGATATTCCGAGGAGGTGGTTGCGTGAAGAAAGTGAAGTTATGTGATCTTGGGAAAATTATTACAGGAAATACACCTAGTAAAAAAATATTAGAATTTTATGATAGCAATGATATCCCTTTTATAAAACCAGATGACTTTAAAACTATAGATGAAATTTCGTCATCAAAAGGGAATAAAAATTATATATCTGAGAATGCACGAAACAATGCAAGAATTGCCCCCAAAAATTCAGTATTAGTAACTTGTATAGGTATAATTGGAAAAGTTATGATTTCTGAATCTGAATTATCATTTAATCAACAAATTAATGCAATTGTTCCGAATAAATTAATTTTATCTAAATATTTAGCATATTTATTGCTATATAATAAATCGAAATTAGATTTTATTTCCAACGCGCCCGTTGTCCCAATAATCAATAAAACTCAATTTTCGGAGTTTGAAGTTACGTTCCATGAGGATATTGATGTTCAAGAAAAGATTATACAAAATTTAGAGAATTTAGATAATCAGATTTTAAAAAGAAGACATCAATCTAAATTACTCTCAAACCTTGTAAAATCCCGATTTAACGAGATGTTTGGGGATCCTATAAATAATGACAAGAAATTTGCAGTGAAAACGGGACAGCAGTGTTTTAAATTTTCAAGTGGAAAATTTCTTGATAAAAATGATAGAGTTTTTGAAGGTTACCCTGCCTATGGTGGAAATGGTATTGCTTGGAAAAGTCGAAATTATTTAATTGATANTTCAACTATTATCATTGGTCGTGTAGGTGCATATTGTGGTAATGTAAGAACTACTCACGGTAAGGTATGGATAAGTGACAATGCTATATATATAAAAGAGTTTAAAAATTTAGATTTTAACCTTGTATTTTTATTAGAATTAATGAAAGTAATTGATTTTAGTAGATTTGCTGATTTCTCAGGTCAACCAAAGATAACTCAAAAACCATTAGAAAAACAGAAATATATCCTCCCCCCTCTAGCCCTCCAAAACGAATTCGCGGACTTTGTTGCTCAAGTCGACAAATCACAATTGGCAATTCAAAAATCTCTGGAAGAATTGGAAACCTTGAAAAAATCACTTATGCAGGAATATTTCGGTTAAGCTCTGAGATGAAATAGCAGTTTTACACTATCATTGTAATTACCGTAATTATTTGTTATAATACTTCAAAGGAGGAAATCAGATGGTCGTAAAAACAAGAAAACAAGGAAATTCAATCACCATTACGATTCCAAGCGAGTTCAATATTCCAAGTGGTGTTAAATACGAAGCGAAATTGTTACCAAGCGGTGAAATTATCTTTACTCCTGAGGAATTGAATCATCAGGTCTCTTATGTTTCTGATGATGCCTTTAACTTAAAATTGGATACAATTTTTGATGAATACGACGATGTTTTCAAAGCTTTGGTGGAAAAATGACAGTCTATCTAACAGAAAAGCAAATTGAAAAAATCAATGCTTTAGTAATTCAACGGTATTCTCCAAAGGAGCAAATTCAAACAGTTAGTCCTTCAGCGTTAAATATGATTGTGAACTTACCAGAACAATTTGTTTTTGGCAAACCTCTTTATCCAACAATTTTTGATAAAGCAACAATATTATTTGTCCAATTGATAAAGAAGCATGTTTTTGCCAACGCCAATAAACGAACGGCCTTCTTTGTTTTGGTGAAGTTTTTACAATTAAATGGTTATCACTTTACTGTTTCCGTGGAAGAAGCGGTTGATATGTGCGTGACTATAGCGGTAGAAGCTTTAACTGATGAAAAAATGATAAACTACTCTAAATGGATTTCTGAACATTCTATCAGAGAAAAGGTCAAAAAGTAAGATAGTATGCTGGATTAAAATGAGCATAAGAAAATAAATGAACAGGCAATATTAGAATTCTGTAATGCAGAAACTGATATTGCCTCTTTTTATTGATGAGTAATAATGAAAGTGAGAATTTATGGAATCAAAAGTTACAATTATCATACAAGAAATGTTACCACTTTTAAACAATGAACAATTACTAGCATTGAGAGAGAGTTTAGAACGCCATCTAGTGGATGGAAAAAAGCAGCAAAAGTATTCGAATAATTATCTGTTGCAACTATTCATCACTGCTAAGCAGGTGGAGGGCTGTAGCGCAAAAACAATACGTTATTATCAGAGAACAATTGAAAATTTGTTTCATCATATTAAGGAGTCTGTGACACAACTGACAACAGATGATTTAAGGAGTTATCTAGCAAATTATCAGTCTGAAAAGGACTGTAGTAAGGCGAATTTGGACAATATTCGGCGTATATTGTCCTCTTTTTTTGCTTGGCTTGAGCAAGAGGAATATATCATCAAGAATCCTATTCGAAGGATTAAAAAAATTAAAACAGAACAAACTGTGAAAGAAACTTATACGGACGAACATCTGGAAATTATGAGAGATAATTGTGAAAATTTAAGAGATTTGGCAATGATTGACCTACTAGCATCAACAGGTATGCGTGTAGGAGAACTGGTCCAGTTGAATCGTTCTGATATTGATTTTGAAAACAGAGAGTGCGTTGTTTTTGGAAAAGGAAAAAAAGAAAGACCCGTATATTTTGATGCTCGTACGAAAATTCATTTAAGAAACTATCTCAATGATAGAAAAGATAGTCATCCAGCTCTTTTTGTAACGCTACTTGGAAAAGCCCAGAGACTTGGAATTGCTGGTGTCGAGATTCGATTGAGAAAGTTAGGACAAAAACTTGGAATACAAAAGGTTCATCCACATAAATTCAGAAGAACCCTAGCGACAAAGGCTATTGATAAAGGAATGCCTATTGAGCAAGTCCAAAAACTACTCGGTCACAGCAAAATTGATACAACTCTGGCCTATGCCATGGTTAACCAAAGCAATGTCAAACATTCACACCAAAAATTCATCTCTTAACTGCAAATCCCGATTTAACGAGATGTTTGGGGATCCTGTTCTGAATGAAATGGGTTGGGAAAAACATAGATTATCAAAATTAACATTAAAAATTGGTTCAGGGGCTACACCTAGAGGAGGAAGAGAAAGTTATGTCAACGAAGGGATAGCACTTATTAGAAGTATGAATGTATATGATGGTAAGTTTATTTTCAAAGATTTAGCTTATCTAACTAATGTTCAGGCTGAAAAATTAAATAATGTAATTGTTGAATCCGACGATGTTTTGCTAAATATTACAGGTGCATCTGTATCTCGTTGCTGTATTGTTCCTCAAAATATTTTGCCTGCGAGAGTTAATCAGCACGTTTCTATAATTCGTTGTAAAAAGCACTTATTATCACCAATATTTTTAAATCAACTTCTAATAACTTCAGAGTTTAAGAGTTTGTTACTGAAAATAGGAGAAAGTTCAGGCGCCACCCGTCAAGCGATAACAAAAAATCAGATTGAAGAATTATACATCCCCCTCCCCCCTCTTTCCCTCCAAAACGAGTTCGCAGACTTTGTGGCTCAGGTCGACAAATCACAATTTGCTTGTGGGATAGTTATAAAACTGTGGAGAAATAGCTTGAAATCTAGTATAATATAGCTATCTATTTATTCAAAGTGAGAGAAAAATGGGAAATTTTGATTTTCTTTTAAATAACGAAGAGTATGAATCTTTTTCAAAGCCTTGTATAGAAGCTGAAAATATGATTGCGACATCTACTGTGGCTACTGCTTTTATGGCGCGTCGTGCTTTGGAGCAGGCTGTTCATTGGATATATAGTCACGATTCATATTTAGAAGCTCCCTATCGTGCTACCTTATCTTCTTTGGTATGGGATGATGATTTTAGAGAGATTGTGGATCCTGAGCTCCACAGGCAGATTGTTCTTTTAATTCGATGGGGAAATCATGCTGCACATGGTGGAGAAATTAAGGAACGAGAAGCGATTTTGGCTTTGCATCATTTGTATCAGTTTGTCAATTTTATTGATTATTGCTACAGTAACGAGTTTGTGGAGCGTTATTTTGACGAGCAGTTATTGCCACTTTCAGCAAACATCAAGTTTCGAGAAACGCCACAATCTATGGCGAAATTACAAAACAGTTTGCCAGATCTTCCTGATTTCGATGAACAGATGGCTAGTCAGTCCTTGGCTGTTCAAGAGACTTATACTGAAAAACGTGAAACAGCAGCTCTACGGCAAGATGTATCTTTCCATATCGATCAACTATCTGAATCAGAGACAAGAAAACTCTTTATTGATATCGATCTCCGTTTAGCAGGTTGGACATTTGAGGAAAACTGTCGTGTTGAGGTAGCCGTTCATGGTTTGAAGCATGGTACAGGAACTGGATACTGTGACTATGTCCTTTATGGCAAAAATGGGAAAGTTCTAGCAATTGTTGAAGCTAAAAAGGCATCTGTAAATCCAGAAGTAGGGGAAGTACAGGTCAAGGAATATGCTGAAGTTCTTGAGAAACAAATCGGCTATCGGCCAATTTGCTTTATTACCAACGGTCTAAAGCACTACATACTTGATGGTGTTAATCGTCGCCAGATTGCAGGGTTCTACTCTCAAGAAGAGTTGCAACTGTTGATGGACAGACGTCACTTGCAAAAACCACTCGAGGATATTTCTAGCAAAATTAGGGACGACATTTCTGGACGTCATTATCAGAAACATGCGATTACAAGTGTCTGTGAAGCATTCTCCAATAATCGGAGACAGGCACTCTTGGTCATGGCAACTGGGTCTGGGAAAACCCGCACAGCGGTTTCCCTAGTTGATATCCTTTCGCGTCATAACTGGGTAAAAAATGTTCTTTTTTTGGCTGATAGAACTTCCCTAGTTAAGCAAGCTTATGATTCATTTAGGAAATTACTTCCAGATCTTTCAGTTTGCAATTTCTTAGAGGATAAAGATGGTGCTCGATCTAGTCGAATGGTTTTTTCAACCTATCCGACTATGATAGGGGCGATCAGTGATCAAGAAGAAGTAAATCAACGCCCCTTCACTGTTGGGCACTTTGATCTCATCATAATTGACGAGTCTCACCGTTCTATTTATCAGAAATACAAATCAATTTTTGATTATTTTGATGCAAGGATTGTAGGATTAACTGCCACTCCGCGTCAAGATTTGGATAAAAATACCTATAGTTTCTTTAACTTGGAGAATGGTGTTCCAACATACGCATACGATCTGGAAGAGGCTGTCAAAGATGGCTATTTAGTAGCTTATCATTCGATTGAAACGAAGTTGAAACTACCTACGGATGGTCTACATTACGATGATTTATCTCAAGACGAAAAAGAATATTTTGATAGCCAATTTGAAGATGGTAGTTCTGAAAAAGATATTGACCCTGAGGATTTTAATACCTCTATTTTCAATAGAAAAACAGTTAAAATTGTTCTAGATGAACTAATGACAAGAGGGATTCAGACAGCTTCAGGTGACGAAATTGGTAAAACCATTATCTTTGCTAAAAACCATCGACACGCTGAATACATCAGAGATATTTTTAACGAACGCTATCCTGAAAAAGGAAGCGATTATGCTCAAGTGATTGATTATAGCATTAAGCATTATCAAACCTTAATTGATGATTTTAAAATTAAGGAGAAATACCCTCAAATTGCAATTTCTGTTGATATGTTGGATACAGGTATTGACGTGCCAGAAGTTGTTAATTTAATCTTTTTCAAGAAAGTGCGTTCTAAAACTAAGTTTTGGCAGATGATTGGTCGTGGAACCCGTCTTTGTAAAGATTTATTTGGCCCTGAGCAGGATAAGGAAAACTTCTTGGTATTTGATTATGGTGGTAATTTTGAATATTTCAAAGCCGATCCAAGAGAAGGAGATGGCCGTCACATTGTTTCTCTGACTCAACGTTTGTTTAACATCAAGGTGGACTTGATTCGAGAACTGCAGGGGCTTCATTATCAAGATAATCAGTTTGCTAGAGAATACCGTCAACAACTCGTCTCAGAACTTCATGAACGTATGGTGAGCTTAAATGAGTTAGACTTTAGGGTTCGTATGGTCTTAGATACAGTTTATACTTACAGAAAGTTGGAAAATTGGCAAAATCTAACGACCATCACAAGTGAAACAATCCAGAAAGATCTTTCTCCGCTTCTTTTTGAAGAAAATAAAGAGGATGAGATGGCGAGACGATTTGATTTATGGTTGTTTCAGATACAGTTAGGACAACTGTTAGCTAAGTCAGCAACTGTCCATATATCTCAAGTTATGAAAACAGCTAAGGCTCTTGCTAGGGTTGGCAATATACCACAGGTTTTTGCACAGGCTGAAATCATCAGGAAAGTACAAGAACCAGAATTTTGGGAAGAAGTTGATTTATCTGAGCTGGAAAAAATACGCTTTGCGCTTCGAGATTTACTACAGTTTTTGGATAAACCGGAACGCACTGTATATTATGTCAATTTTGATGATCACATTCTTTCCACTGTCCATGATACTAAGCCATATTTACAAGTCAATGACCTGCGATCTTATAATGAAAAAGTTGAACATTATTTGAAAACTCATCTAGATGATGAAGCAATTTCTAAGTTATACCATAATGAAAAATTGACCTCTCAAGATTTACTTGCACTTGAAACATTGCTATGGGAAAAATTAGGTAGCAAGTCAGATTACCAACAACATTATGAAAATAAGGCAATTCCTAGATTGGTTCGTGAGATTATTGGTTTAGATAGAGAGGCTGCCAATCAAGTTTTTTCTAAATTTCTATCGGATGAGAGTCTCAATGCCAAGCAAATTTCCTTTGTGAAATTGATTGTAGATTACATTGTAGAAAATGGTTGCTTGGAGACTAAAGTTTTAACACAAGAGCCGTTTAAATCGTATGGTTCAGTTCAACTACTCTTTCAACACCAACTCCCTATACTTCGTAATATTGTCCAAACAATTGAACTCATCAATGATCGAGCTGGAGAAGCAGCATAAATAATAAGAGGTTGTAAATGCAAACGCAAGAAGAAATGAATGTTCTGGTACCGGAAAAATTAGCAGAAATTGAGCGTGATTATGGTGTCACAGTTTTGTGGGCTATTGAGTCTGGTAGTCGTGCCTGGGGATTTGAGTCTCCTGATAGTGACTTTGATGTGCGATTTATCTACAAACACAAGCAAGATTTTTATCTCCGTTTGAATGAACAGCGTGACGTTATCGAGCTACCAATTGACGATACTTGGGATGTGAGTGGCTGGGATTTAGACAAGACTTTAAAACTCCTTTATAAGTCAAATCCAACACTGTTTGAATGGTTACAGTCGCCAATTGTTTATCAACAAACGAATTTTATCGAACGCATACGTCCTCTTGCAAACCAGTATTTTTCAGAGAAAAAAATGCTCTACCATTACTTGAATACTGCTAGAACTCAAATGAATAAGTATCTTTCTGGAGACAAGGTTAAACCTAAAAAGTATTTCTATGCGCTACGTCCTATTTTGGCTTGTCGTTGGATTGAAAAATACCATTCTGTTCCGCCAATTTTATTTGATGATTTGGTGAAAGAATTGCTTCCGTCTCAAATGAAGGAGCATGTTTTAAGATTGCTTGACATTAAGATAAACGGTCCTGAAGGTATGGAAATTGATCCGATTAAGCCAATTCAAGATTATATTTTAGATAATATCCAAGAGCTTGATGTATACGTTCAAAGCGTTACTGAGATGAAGAAAGACTGGAAAGCTCTAAATCAATTTTTCCTTGAAGAATTAAGTTACGACTGAGGTTGTTTATGGGTAAATGGACATGTAGATGCGGGCGAGCAATGG
The DNA here is from genome assembly GCF_003943385.1 of Streptococcus oralis. Lineage (GTDB taxonomy): Bacteria > Bacillota > Bacilli > Lactobacillales > Streptococcaceae > Streptococcus > Streptococcus oralis_CA. Next base: position 4,392 of record NZ_RJPI01000003.1, on the reverse strand, counting down.
ACAACCATAGAACACCCGATCCAAATGCTTTTTCAGTTTATTCGGATACGTTGTTTGAAGAAATTATGAATAAAGCTGACGACCATAATAAAATTTCTTATGATGATATTTCAGAAGCTTCTTTTTATATGTGGAAGTGCCCTGAGTGTGGAAGTTTCATGGTTTTTGGCGAAGACGATGATGAAGATCGCTTTACTTTTTATGAGCGCAAAGAAGTTGAAAAGGTCGAGCCTCTCTTTGATCCAGATCAAGAGCTAAATCTTGTTGTAGTTGAGTTTCAGGAGGGAGGGAATGGCTATACTTATATCTGCGATGACCCAAATATCCATATTGGGCACGCTGTTATTGTCCCAGTAGGGAAAGAAAATACTGAAAAAACTGCTTTAGTTGTACAGAAGTATCATGCCCTACCAAAGGATATCACCTTTCCTGTTGAAAAGTTAAAACGTATCATCCGTAGGTATTCACATTTCGACCCATTCACTTCGAAAATCGTTTGTAGAAATTTAATTAAGCTTGGAAGAATTCTTGATGCTTGCTCTAAAAATGCTAAACCTAACTCTCAGCAAACATATCATGGTATCAAAACTCCCTTAGGTTATTTCTGGTTAGAATTAAATGGAGTTCCAATTCCAATGAAAATCACACAGATTCAAGTCAAAGATAAAAAGTACCAAGTGGATGGCGCCCTTTATATAAAGCCTTTAGAGATTAACTGTAGAAGATTCTATGAGCTGGAATTATGTGCAGATTTTGATATTGATGCCTCGAGATGGGTCGATGTTCTCTCGGATGAAAATGTTTGGGGCAATAGCTGGGAACTAAATGGTCTTCAATTTGGTATTACTGCAGGGGAATCTCCAGAATTTGAAGACGAAGTTGCTGCAAGAAAATATAGTCGTATCCCACTTTATTATGACTGGCACCCTGAATTTGAAGATTATTATGGATTCAGTTTAGCTTGGAAAAAATACGAATCTGATAGCGATTTATCAATAGATTTCTATACAACGTAAGATGCAGGAGAATAAGCATGAATCAAGCATGGGAATTATTGTTTGAAGGCAAAATTGAAGAGGCTAAAAAATTAGTTGAAGCTGATTTTTCTTTGGAAACTTGCACTAATTTTAGTTTATTAAATTTGATGGGCTATATCTATCTTGAAGAGCAAAATTATAAGGAGTGCTTAAGTATCTACCAGCGTTATATTGACTTAGCCCGAATTAAAAGTGACCAAGAAAATGAACATGTTGGTTATCATCAGTTAGCGATGATTTACAGGGAAATGGGTCATTTTCAAAAAGCTCTACTCTATATCGATCAGGAAATGCAAATTATAAAAAAATATTTTCCCAATGATGCTTTGAAATTTTCTGTTAACAACTATGAACAAGGCTACCTTCGTTTAAAGTTGGGAAATCTAGAAGAGGCAGAAAGCTATATGCAAGAATCCCTAGATTTTGCTTTGACAACTGAGGACTTCATTGCCCAAGCCTGTTCCTATAGAGGGATGGGAGAGATTTATCTGAAGCAAGGTTCAGTCAAATCACGAGATTATTTTTATCAATCTATTCAACTCTTTGAAAAAGCTGAGGATAAAATTGGAGCAGACGAGGTAAGAGCTTTATTACAAAATGAGAAGTAGTCCAACTGAGTTGAAGAAAAACAGTAAAAAGCGGAGATTCATGGCGCAGAAAAGGGGCTAGTTCCTAATTTCAACAACTGGAAGTTATGAACTAGCCTCAAAAGTTTGACAGAAAAAATCCAGTTATGGGACTTAGTGCATTTATATTATGTCTTCATTTTACAGAAACCGAAAGTAAATAACTATTTTTAATATAAAATTTTGTCTTTTATCATATTTTTTTGAAAAAAGCTAGTAATTTGACTGAAAAAATTTGCAATTCTCCACAAGAAAATATATAATATAGTTGAGATGGAAAAACGTTTTTTAAAAGGAGGTGCACATTATGTTCTTAGGATTCTACTTCCGTTTTTGGTTCAGCATTTGGTGGCGTTAATAGAGGTTAGTGGTTGTTAAATTAAACTCAAATAGCTTTATGCCAGTAAGAAACTGAAATATTCAGTTTAATATGAGTTTTATTTTTTCTAGTAAATCAACGTTTTCTATCACAACTCTATTGCAGTTAAGCTATGATATGTGATGATTGTCAACCCTATCTTGTTAACATTTTTATGGTCTCGAGAAATCTTATTTCTTGGGACTTTTTCTATTGTTTGAAAGGTTGTGTGTTGATTTTGTTGAACTAGGAGAACAAAAAAGACAAGCTACTTTAAAAAGTAATTTGTCTGTTGTTGGGTCACTTTTTATTGAAACACACGATAAACGTAAGGATTTTCTGGTTTGTCTACTTTTGTGAAACTCTCAACTTCCAGTGTCGGGAGTTTTTGTTTGAGTTCTTTATGGTAGTGGAGGGTCATGTTTCCTCTAGCTGTAATCCAGGTATTATCAGGATATTGACGTGAGTTCCCCTTGGTCAAGAGTCCATATACACCAGAGTCAGCGATACAGTGGATTATCCCAAAGCGAAAGAGGAACTGGCTATCTGGATGACTAGGATCGTTATAGACAAAGCCTGTAAACTCGATTTTCTTCCCTTCAAACTCTTGAGGATAGTCATAGAGAACTTCCATGACCTCCATATAGTTTTCGTCTGTAACCTGAATGGTTGTTTTGGCAAGATATTTATCAGCTGTTGTCCTCATTTCCTTTTCATAAGCAGATTTGGAAAAATAGGTGCTGGTATCGGGTTTGAGGTATTGACTGGATGTACCTTCGCTTGCCTGAATAGCTGTGTCGGTTCCCTCAGCGAGTGGGAAATGATAGCCTTTGGCAGATACGGTTCTCGAGTCCAAACTTACTGTCGGAAAGGCAACTCCAATCAATAGAGGTAGTGACAGTAACAGGATGCTGATTCGTCTAGCTCGACGACTTTCTAAATGGCTGTGAGAATTGATTTTCTTGATCCAGATATAGAATTGGACCAGAGCCAATAGAAGAGAAAGGAGCATGGAGATATAGACTAGATAGGAATAGTGGAGGTTGATGTAGTGGCTGAGCTTGCCAGATAGCTGCAGATAAAGGGTCAGAGCAAAATAACCCAGTAAAATGAAAAATCGGATCATAGCATTACCTCCATCATGTAAGAATAAAGAAAGACAAGCACTGTCACAATGCCCATGAATTGCCAGATGAAGCGCACTTTGAGATAGTGTTTCATCATGAGGAGATTTTTGATATCAAGCATGGGACCAATGACCAGAAAAGCAAGGACTGGTGCTAGGCCAAAGCTCGAGAGGAGAGAAGCTCCGACAAAGGCGTCCGCCTCGCTACAAAGAGAGAGGAGAAAGGCAAGAAACATGAGCAAGAGAATCGCAAGGACTGGATTAGCACTGATAGAGGTCAGGATCCGAGTTGGGACATAGACCTGTACGATAGCTGCAAAGAGACAACCAAAGACCAAGTAACGCCCCATATCGAAAAACTCGTCAATAGCTTGTATAAAGACCTGAAAGACTTTTCTAGCAGGAGTCAAGTGTGAAAAGTCATGTTCATGACAAGTAATAGAATTCTCTTTTTGAATGGGTTCCTTCCAGAAAAATCCTAGGAAAATCCCCAGAACCAAAGCAATCACAATAGCTCCCAGAGCTCGCAAGATGGTAATTTTTAAGGAATTGCCAAAGGCAGAATAGGTAGCGAAAAGAACGATAGGATTGATGATGGGAGCAGTCACTAGAAAAGGAACTGCCGTGTAGCTGGGGACTTTCTTTTCCAGAAAACGATTGATAATCGGAACAATCCCACACTCACAAGAAGGAAAGAGAAAGCCAATGAAGGTACCAAAAAAGATTCTTCCCCAACGATTGCGAGGAAGAAACTCATAAACTTTATCAGGTGTGATATAGACCTCAATCACCCCCGAAATGAGACTCCCAATCAGGACAAAAGGAAGGGATTCGATGATGATAGAGAGAAAAATAGCTCCCGCTTGTAAGATGCTAGGAGGAAGAGATTGAAAAATCGTCATCTATTTTTTCTTCTCAACTTTTTCTTTTTTGTCTTTATTATCTGGGAAAGTGACTTGTGTTAAGTCAGGAAGTTTAGCAAATTCTTCAAACATCTTGTCCAAGTCATCCGTTTTTGTAAATTTAACAGCCATGGGTCTACCTCGATTCTAAATTTCTTTTTTATAATTACTAATTATTTTGTGTTTTTTTTTAAAAACGTTATTAGTAGTCGAGATGAAATATATAATATTATAAACAAGTTCAAAAAAAGTATTAACTTTCCAAAAAAGAAATAAATTTGCTTAGATATTATTAGATAAAGGAAGTTTAGTAAATTTTGAACATTAGGTATGGGAACTATAA